>JACQRQ010000206.1 GCA_016206405.1 Elusimicrobiota bacterium
AAGCTGTCCCAAGGCGCGGCCCAGCATATTGACCGCCACAAAAACGCCGATCCAGCCCATGGAGATTCCGCGCTCGTGGTTTAAATACAGGGCCAGGAAAGGAAATGAAAGCGCGAAGCCGGCGACGAGAACGGCGCGGCAAGTGAATAGAATCCAAATGGGGCTCATAAAAGAGTGGTAAAGTGATAAAGTGGTAGAGTGGGGAGAACAGAGTGATACAGTGGTATAGTGGCACGGCGGGAAGGGGGGCCTGTGCAAAGGCCTTTCCGGTTCGCCGCCGCTGTCCGTCGCTTCACTCTACCACTATATCACTCTACCACTACCCCTGATATCACTCTATCACTATACCACTCTACCACTGGTGGATATTTCGCGGTGGACTAAATTAAAGCCCCAAATTCGGCTTTTCCCGCAGGGAGCCTTGGCCCGGCGTAGTCAACGGAACGTTCGCTTGGCATTGAGGGCATTGGCCGGACGGATAGATTTGCATCGGATAGGAGATCAAGGCGCGCACCGGAACTTTCAAAGGCAAGAAGGAAGTGGAGCGGTCGATGATGGCGGCGACTCCGATGACTTTGGCATCCGCCGCGCGGGCCAGGTTGACCACCTCGGTCGTCGAACGCCCCGTGGTCAAAACGTCTTCGACCACGAGCACCCGCTCGCCCCGCTGAAGCTTGAATTCCCGCCTTAAATTCATGACGCCGTTGATCCGCTCGGTGAACATGGCGCGCACTTTTCGAACCCGCGCCACCTCCTGCCCAATGATGACGGCGCCCATGGCCGGAGAAAGAACAACGTCGACCGGCTGAGGAAATTTCAGGCTCAAAGCCTTGGCGATTTTTCCGGCCAAATTAGGATATTGCAGCAGGACGGCGGTTTGCATGAAGGTCGGAGTATGGGAACCCGAGGGCAGGACGAAATGCCCGGACATCAGCGCCTCGTGCTCCTCCAACAACCCCATCATGTCAAATTTCGATAATCCGTTCATTGGTTTACCCTCTCAACATCGCATTCTACCAGTTTTTGGCGGGACTGTCATCGTTTCTTGCTCCAATCCAGCCGCCAAGACGGCTTGAGAATCGGGCCGTACAGAAAAAACGCCACCGACAAATTGCCCTTCTCATCGGAGAAAATTTCCGGCCCGCTCATCATGCCCCGGCTTTCCTTTTTGGTGGTGATCACGTGCAAATCCAAATCTTCCTTGACCAGGTTCACGGAACCCGTGGCCTGCATGGACGCCAGCGGCGCGTCGATGGCGCAGTTTTCAACCTTCCAATCGCCGGACTGAAATTTAAAATCTCCCCGGAAGCTGTCATAATCAAACGTTTCGAGCCTCCATTTACCCATGCTCCCCTTGCGGTTGATCTCGTCTAAAATCATAAAGGGCAGGAACACGAGGCGCACGGGCATGTGTTTTTCGATGAGCTCCGGCACCTTGTAGACCTTGCCCTTTTTCAGCTCGTAGCGGATGCCTCCGGCCAGCTTTTCCAGGCCGGGCTCAAGCCCCGTTAAATTCCATTGGAAATTCAGCGGCCCGCCCGTAAAGGAAGGATGCGTCACTTTCCCGGCAGTCAAATCTCCGGAAATGTCCGGAAACCGCTGGGGCAGAGCGAATTTATAGGAGAGGATCTTTTTTAAAGTGATGTTCTTTTTTTCCCGCCGCCGCGAATCCCCCGTCAAGCTGCCGATCATCGCGCTCAGCTCGGCCACTTTCAGGTTTGCCGTCCGCGCGTGCACGATCATATGCGAGGGAGCCGGCAGCCGGAACAACGTGCCGTTTAAGCCCCACGGGGTTGCATTCCATAGGCCCTTGAGATCCTGGATATGAAGGTCGCGGCCGTCGAGGAAGGAAACCAAAGAGACTCTTTGAAAACGATGCCCGCGAAACTGGGCCGAGCCGCGGTCCACCTGAACGCGGACCTGCTCCAGGTTTAAGGTCCCGCTGGAGCCGGTCAATACGAAGCTAGCCTGAGCCGCGCCGCTCAATTGGTAAATTCCGAAGCGGGGAATATACTTGGCGCAGGATTTCAGGTCCCCGGAGCCGTGGATCAGCTCCACCTTGAACTTGGGATCTTCCCCCCAGTGAAAATCGCCGTACCCCCGCAATCGCACCTCCGGGTTTCGCAGGGAAAAGGAGGGCAGGCGCATATTGGTTTTGCTGATCAAAAAAAAGCTCGTTTCGATCTGCGTTGGTGGAATCTCGGCATCTTGCGGGAACCCGGCGAGCTCAGACAGAAGGCCTCCCCTGGGGGAAATCGTCATGGTCAAGCGGCCCGCCGGCGAGCTGAAATTTTTGACGATGCCGGAGGCTTCCAGCCGGACGCCTTCGGTTTCGATATTAAAATTCTCGATGTTCGCCGCGGCCTCGGGCCAGTTGAGCCGAGCCAAGTTGACTTCGGCCCGCAGATCAACCCGGCCGCGAAACTCCTTGCCGCGCAAGCGGCTGTCCATGTCAAAAGAGAGTGGCACGGTCATCGGGCCGTCGATGCGCACATTCATCAGATTCAAGTTGACCCGGCTCAAGCTGTAGCGGGAATCCGACATCCGGTCCTCGGCCACGACCCCCCCATGGTAGACGCGGATATTGCTGATATTGAGGCCGGAAAACATGCCGTAGGACCTCCCGCGGGACGAGGGAGAGCCGGAGCTGAAAATATTCATGAAGCTCCATTGGCCGTCCTTCAACCGGTACACCGTGACCTGAGGCGCGTGCAACTCCAATCTGTCCAAGGCGAGCTTCCCCGATAAAAGGGGAAGCCATTGGAAGCGGGCGACCAAAAGCTCGGCCGTCAGCATCTTCCGGTTGGGGGGCACGCCCGGCAACAAGCGGGTATTGACGCGGAGGTTTTTGATCCTTAGTCCCCTAAAAAGGCTGACGGAGACTTCTTCAACGCTGACCGAGCGCTGCAGAGCGGCCTGAAGCCTCTCGATGAGAAGAAACTTCAGATACTGCGGTGAGAAAGCGCGTTCCATGGCGTACCCCGCCGCCAGAGCCGCCGCGCCCGCGCCGATGGCGGCCCCAAAAAGAACGCGCTTGATCGAGAAACGAATTTGTTTCTTAGTTTGTTTCACGTTCCAAAAATTATCCAAACGCCGTCAGAACCGCCGCGGTCCCAAGCGGCATCCACAAATTGTCGTTGAGCGGGAGCGGCAAAACTTCCAAAAGGGTGCAAACGGCCGCGGCCGCGAGGGCTCCGGCGGGGGTAAAGCCCGCCGCCCGGATGATGCACAGGCAGGCCGCGAAGCAGGCGGCGCTGCCCTCCAAACTTTTCCGGCGGCCCGCCGCCGACGGCCACCAATGCCTGCCCATCGTCTTTCCCACCAGCGCCGCGGCGGCGTCCCCGAAGGCCAGGCACGCCAGCGCCGCGACGATGACCGCCGGGCGCTCCCCAAAAAATAAAACGGCGAGCCAACAACCCCAGGAGGTGAATACCACGCCGCTCAAGCGCCCGCTTTCTTCCTTTCTGGCGACGGCGCCAAACAGCTTGAATATCCGCGCATTGAGCCGCGGTGACCTCAAGCGCAGCCACTCGATGAAGGCCACGGCCAGGGCCCAGAACCCCAGAGTCCACGCGGCGGCGGACCGGCCCAGGAGCAAGTAGAGGGCGACATAACCCAGAATGAGCAAATGAAAGAGCTTGCGTCTGATTTCTAAGACCAAACTTTCATCCATTCCCCGCTCCGCGCAGAGCCCAGACGGCCAAGCTCCGCATCTTGAGGGCCAGCCAGGTCCAAACCAAGCCGGTCTGCATCAGCACGCGGATCGCGAACATTTTCAAATCGACCGCCTGAGGAAAAAGGACTTTAAATAGCGCGGCGATCAGAAGGCTGTTGGCGGCCACGATCAAGACCAAGGAAAAAAAAACGCCGCCGGCCTGGCGGAGGT
>JACQRQ010000208.1 GCA_016206405.1 Elusimicrobiota bacterium
CAGCCAAGGCGTCCATCGCGCGCGGCCCCGCAAGAGCAGGAATATCCCCAGGATCATCAACACATTGGCAGGGCACGCCAGCAGGACGTAGGAGAGTCTTTTCGGCAGCGACCCGAAATCCGCATCCGGCACTCCAAAACTCATCAGGGCGGCCTTCCAGCCAGGCACCGTCACGGATGCGCCCTTGAATTCGATGACGCTGGCCGGAAGCGCGAAGGATACAACGTACGCTCCGAACGACAACCAAGCCGCGATCCTCTGTTTCTTCTCCATGGCAATCAGTTCCCCCTATCTACAACCGTCAAGCCGCCCACCAAGGAATTATAAGACCCGTTTCCGACCCCATGCCACCCGCATTTCCACAATCTCAAGCCGGACCCGGTTACATGGTGGGGTCTACGATAGAGCCCATCAACAAATTCTCCCCCGTCCGGTTATCGCGGATCACGCAGAAAAAGGGATGGTCCGCAACGACATTGAACTTGTCCTCCCCGATGGCCTCCCGTCCCAGGCCCGTGACGGCCGTCGCCGCGGCCGCTTCCGTTCCCTCCTCGTTGACCTCCACGAAGGTCTTGTGCAGCACGCTGTCGATGAAAATGCTCCGGCCCGCAGGCGGATCGCCCATATTCTTAAAATCGGCCTTTCGGTGGTCGAAGGCGGCCCTCATGCCTAGCGCCTGCAGCGCCCGATTGAGTCCGGCCGCATATTCCAACCGGAATTTGGGAAGCGCTATATGGCCCTCTTTTTTTTCGAAACGCGACAGCCAACCCGCCCAGCGGGCCTCATCCAGGGTCTTATAAAACTCGCCTAGGCCCAGGATCCGCCTTGGAACAAAGACGTACAAGCTCATCCGCCCGTCGCCGTAGGGCAGGCTGACGGCCTGAAAAACGTCGGTCTCCAAATAATCATAGGCGCCGGCCTGATGCATCATGGGATGCTTTTTCGTGCTGCCATCCAACCGGGTGAAAGAGCGCTCTCGCGTCATGGATTTCTTGAATTCGACGCTCCAGGCTCCTTTGAAATAGACGGCGTTGAGCAGCACAAGGACGGCATCGGGAGAAATGTGGCTCACGAGCTTTTCAATCCGGCCGTCGGTTTTCTCGCGGACCCAGGCGTTGATAGCGGCCGGGGCGCCCGGGTTCGCAAAATCCACCGCCTTAACCTCCGCCCGGTGCGCGCGCCGGACGCGGTTTAAAAACTCCGGCTTAAAACGGATGTGGCAGCCCCAGAGCGAGTTGCCTTCCGTCAGGCGTGCCTGGGGGTCGAGTTGCCGCGTGGATTCCAGAAGCTCGGCGCTGGCGCGATTGACATCCTCCACCGGCGTCCCTGGAATCTGCATGGCTTGGGATATCTCCGCGGCTGTCTCTCCGCCCGCTCCGTTATAGACCGCGCCCAGCGACATTGCCGCGCTCAGGGGAGAAATAAAAATATTTTCACCCGGGTTTTCCCGAACCAGCTCGCCGAAAAGCTTCAACCCGAAGCGCGCGTGCATCGAGGCGCCCAAACGGGAAATTTTCTCTATATCCTTCGGCCGCTCCATCACGGAACATGCCGCCCACCACGCCGCCAGGCAGCACGCCGCCGCCAGCCCAATCCGGTTCCGGAATTCTGTTTTTTTTCCCATTTTCCATGCGTCCAGGTTAAACAAACCCACGGGAAAAAGTTCCATCACGTCACATCGGGAAAGAAATTATCAATAGGCAATTGACCAAGCCCGTCCCCTTAACACAGACGCGACGATTAGATCAGGCATGGGTCTATCTTCCCACTTCCGTACCTCCATACTTTTAGTATACCGCCCATTCCGTATCCTGTCAAAAGTCCGCATCGAAGCAAGTGCCTCCCGGGCCCCATGAAAAGACAGCCGCTGACACGCTTATTGTCACGCCTGGGATGGATTGGAGCTGTTTTTTCTTGCCGCCAGCGACAGCGCGAGCAGGAACATCCCCGAAACCAGCCACAGCCAGTAGCCGATCTTCAGGGTCGACAGGACGCCTCCGGTGAGCCAGTAGAGTTGGCCCAGCACGGCATAGCCGAGCAGCCAAGGCGTCCATCGCGCGCGGCCCCGCAGGAGCAGGAATATCCCGAAGATCATCAGCACATTGGCGGGGCAAGCCAGCAGGACGTAGGAGAGCCTTTTCGGCAGCGACCCGAAATCCGCATCCGGCACTCCAAAACTCATCAGGGCGGCCTGCCAGCCAGGCACCGTCACGGATGCGCCCTTTAATTCGATGACGCTGGCCGGAAGCGCGAAGGAAACAGCATACGCCCCGAACGACAGCCAAGCCGCGATCCTCTGTTTCTTCTCCATCGCAATCAGCTCCCCCTACCCATGCCCGTCATGCCGCCCAACCAGCAGAAATTATAAGACCCGTTTCCGTCTCCCATGTCAACCGCATTTCCGCAATGTCAAGCCGACACCGAAATTGAATCCTACAGTTTCTTCGCAAATTCCTCGGGGGATATTTTCGCCTCCCGGAGAATCTCCATCATTAGAGGCCTGGCTATGTCCCTTCCGTGATGGGGCAATGTTGTAGTTCTACCGTCCGGATGGCGGTAAAACGCATGGCTGCCTTTTTGGCGGATTTTTGAAACCCAAAAGCGAACAAGACGCGCTCGAAAGACTTGGCGTCGATGATGGGGAGCTTCATTAAGTGGTTATTTC
>JACQRQ010000209.1 GCA_016206405.1 Elusimicrobiota bacterium
CAGGCTCTGCGCATAGACGCCCAGGGAAATATCTGGCAGGCGATCTTCAACGAGGACTGTTATAGCGACGTGTGCAGCCCCATTCAAAATCCCAGAATCGAGAAGTACAGCGCCTCGGCCGTCTTCATTTCCTCAACCGCCCTGCCGGGCCTTGGCGACGAGGGAATAAGCATCGATTTTGACGCTTCGGGCAACGCCTGGGTGAGCGCTGGCGTTGACACCCCCGCCGGGCAGAACTTGGCGGTCTATAGGGTCCACTCCTCAGGCAGCGCTCTTCTTTCCAGCGCGACCTACAACAGTCCCTTCAACCTGGATGAGTTTGGGCGTCTCGCTGTGGACGGCGCCGACAACGCCTGGATAGGAGGCGTGATTCAGATCGCGGGCAGCAGCAGCACTCATAGCGGCAGCGACGATCCGAATAATCGCTACAAATTTGGCCTGTGGAAATACGACGGCAGCCTGTTCGCTTTGACGACCACCTACGAAAGAACGCCCAACGGCGTCGCGGGTGGGCTCGACACGGCGGTGGACGGTTCCGGCAACATCTGGTCTGTGGGCGTGAGTTCCAGCCTCAGCCAGGCTCTGGACCTCACGCTGTGGAAGTACGATTCTTCCGGTAATCCCGTTTCCGGATTCCCCAAGTTCGCGGGCAACTACTGGCCGACTCTGGATGAGTTGGATATGAAGATCGGCATCAATGGCGGCGTGGTGTGGGTCGCGGCCAATAAATCCAACGGCAACGACACGGACTTGGCGCTTTTGAAGTACGATCTGGGCGGGAACCTTCTTTCGTCGAGTCTTTGGCGCCGGACGGACCTTTCCAATTCCGATGATAGGCCGCGGGACATGGGTTTTGACGCCTCCGGCAACGTATGGATTGTGGGAGAGAGCGGCGTTGAATACGAAGGAGGCGGCAGCAGCGAGCGCCTTACGGCGGTGTGGAAATATAATTCCAGCAACCAGCTCGCGCCGGGCTATCCGCAACAGGCGGGGGAAGGACAGTCCCAGCATGACGTCCGCGCCATCGCTCTGAGCGCTTCCGGCGCCGTTTGGATCAACAGCGGGGACCGCCCTGCGCTCTTTACGGGGGGCAACACCATCCCCGGCTCGACGGGCATCGAGGTGTTCTCCGCGGAAATCGCTCCGGCGGCTTTCAGCAATGTGACCGACGTTTCCCTGCAAGCCAACTGGACCGGGCTTTTGCCTTCGGGATCGCTTTTCCATGCGTGGATTTCAACCCACCCTTCTTTGGTTCCCGTGTACCGGTCCGTTTCGGGCGGCAACACTTTTGCCGAGTTCACCGGCCTGACCCCGAATACGCTTTACTACGGCGCGGTTTCGACGACGGCCGCAGGCGCGTCCTCCTACACTTCGCTGGGTTCCACGCGGACGCTTTTGTTCCAGTTGACGGCCGCGCCTTTGAGCGACGTGTCCTACACCTCCCTGCGCGCCAACTGGACGAGCAATATTCCCGCGGGGCCTCTTTATTACGCCTGGATTTCGACCAATTCCAATTTGAGTCCGGCATTTAGGTCCGCGTCCACCTCCGGCCTCTACGCCGACTTCAGCGGCTTGGATCAGGGGACGCTTTATTACGCCGCGGTCTCGACGACTTCCGTGGGCGCGGCCGCTTACACCGCCCTGGGCTCAACGCGGACGCTAATGCTTACGCCGCTAAACGCCTTCTTCAGCTTCATCAGCCCAAGGTCTCTAAGCGTGGCGTGGGATTCCATCGGGAACGCCGCCTACACGGCGGTTCTGGCGAGGGATTCGGGCTTCAGCAGCGTGGTCTCGACGCGCGCGTTGGGCTCCAATTCAACCGCCTATTTTGATCTGGCGCCTCAGACCGCCTATTTCTTCAAGGTAAGGCTTTCCACCGATCCGGTTTTCAATTCGGCCATATCCACCTCTACCTTGCCCCTTCCTCCGCCGTCTTTCACCGGCGACTTCAGCCGCTATGAAGGGGCGCTTTACGACAGCGGCGAGGTGGACCGGGCGGCGGCGGTGGCCGTGGATTCGATCACGGCGGGCGGGCCTTATGTCTATACCTTGGGCTCCACCTCGGGAACCATCGCGGGGCAGCAGTGGGTGATCATCAAGTATGATTCGCAGGGCATCAAGCTCGCCTCGGCCACGGTGCAGGATCCCGGCACGGGTTCTTGGACCTGGCCTTACTCCGCGTCGGTGGATAGTTCGGGCCGGCTCTATATCTCTGGGACCTTCAACAACAATACCGGGCGGCTCATCCAATATTCTTCCAATTTGACCCCGCTTAAGACGGTGGACCTCGCTTCGGTCTCCGCCCATCATTCGGAGGTGTTCGAGACCGGCGGCAACGCTTTTGTCTACAGCGCGCGCCGCCTCAGCGGAAGCATCGAGGTTGTGAAATATGACTCCAACCTTGTGGGGGTTGCGACCGGCACGCTCAGCACTTCAGGCGACTTGGCGGGGCTCGCGGTGGGCCCGTCCGGGGACGCGTACGTGCTCGGGCGGGAGTGCTGCGGAGGCAACTCTTTGAGGATGCTGCGCTTTGACTCTAATTTGAATTTTGTGTCCTCCATCACGGTGGGCGGCTCTTTGATTAATTCCTCTGGGAACAACACCATTGCCGCTGGCGGCTCCGGCAGCGTGTTCATCACCGGCTACGACAGCTCCTATAACAACGCGGTGACCCATAAGTACGATTCCAGCTTGAATCTACTGGCTTCGACCACGGCATTCAACCGCGGCTCCGGCAACTCGATCGCGGTGGATCGCGCCGACGGCACGGTCTACGTAGCGAGTTGGGGCCAAGTCCTGAGGTACTCCAACGCCTTAAATCAATTGATCAACTCCGGTCCTTCTCAA
>JACQRQ010000213.1 GCA_016206405.1 Elusimicrobiota bacterium
GGTGGTGAATCTCCAGGATTGACAGGGACGGCCCAAAGCGAGGAGAGCGCCAAAGAAGCAGCGACAAAGGCCCCAAAAAGCTTCACCCCCATATTATACCAGATTCCCGCAAAATATCCCGTCCGGGGGAATCTTGTTTCTGGGGGCAGGCGGCTCGCCTGTTGCTCGTGACGCTCAAAAATAATAACTTGATTTGCGAGCGCATGCGCGGCTCAAGCTGGAGATAAAGAATATGAACCTGAAAAACCGGAGCCTGATCACGCTGAGGGATTTCAGCCGCGAGGAAATCCTGCATATCCTTAAAACCGCGGCGGACATCAAGACCCGCTTCAAGGCCGGGGAGGTTTATCATCCTTTGAAGGGCAAGATGCTGGCGATGATTTTCCAGAAGCCGTCTTTGCGCACCCGGGTTTCCTTTGAAACCGGAATGTACCAGCTCGGCGGGGCCGCCATGTACCTCGGGCCCTCCGACATCGGCCTGGGAAAGCGGGAATCAACCGAGGACATCGCCCGCGTCCTTTCCCGCCAAGTGGACCTCATCATGGCGCGGGTTTTCAGCCATGAAATCGTGGAGGAGCTCGCCCTCTACTCCTCCATCCCCGTCATCAACGGCTTGAGCGACTTCTGCCATCCCTGCCAGGCCCTGGCCGACCTGCAAACCATCCTGGAGCGCGGGAAAAAACCCGAAGGCTGCAAACTCGCCTTCATCGGGGACGGCAACAACGTGGCAAACTCCCTGGTCTTCGGGGGCCTCAAACTCGGAATGCATGTCGCCGTGGCCTCCCCCGCCGGCCATCAACTCCGCGACGACGTCCGGCGCTGGGCCCAACAAGACGGCGGCCGATCCGGCGGCAAGCTGACGCTCCACCTCTCCCCGGCCGAGGCGGCTGAAAAGGCGGACGTGCTCTATACCGATGTTTGGACGTCCATGGGACAGGAACAGGAGGCTTTAAGCCGGAAAAAGGACTTCGCGCCCTATCAAATCAACGCGGCGCTGCTGAAGCGCGCCAAACCGGACGCCATCGTTTTGCATTGCCTGCCGGCGCACTACGGAGAGGAGATCACCTACGAAGTCGGCCACGGCCCCCAGTCGGCGATTTTCGACGAAGCCGAAAACCGGCTGCACGCCCAGAAAGCCCTGATGGCCCTCGTCGCGGGGGAGGATTAGGACAGTTGAGCCAGGGCGGAGCGGACGATTTCCACGGTCTCGTCTATCTGCGGCTGCGTGATGACCAGCGCCGGGGCGAAGCGGACGGTCACGTGGTGAGTGTCCTTGGCCAGGACCCCCAGCGCCAAGAGCTTCTTGCAGAACTCCTTGGCCAAGGGCTCGGTGAACTCGATGGCCATCAGAAGGCCTTTGCCGCGGCGCGCTTTGATTTTGGGATGTTCAATCGCATTGAGCCTGGACAAAAAATAATCCCCGAGGCGCGCCGCTTTCTCCGGCAATCTTTCCTCCACCAACACGTCCAGCGCGGCCGAGCCGATGGCCGAGGCCAGGGGATTTCCGCCATAGGTGCTGCCGTGAGTGCCGGGGCGAAACACCTTCATGATGCTCTCGGCGCAGGCGATCGCCGAGATCGGATACAAGCCGCCCGAAAGGGCCTTGCCCATGATCATGATGTCGGGGCGTATCCCGTTGTGCTCGAAGCAAAACATCCTGCCCGTGCGCCCGAAGCCCGTCTGAATCTCGTCGGCGCAAAGGAGAATGCCGCGCCGGTCGCAAATCTCCCGGACGCGGTTTAAATAATCCGCGCGGGGCACGATCACTCCCGCCTCTCCCTGCACCGGCTCGACCAGAAAACCGCAGGTGTTGGGTCCTATCGCCTCCTCCAGCGCGGCCGGGTCGTCGTAGGGAATGATTTTAAACCCGGGCGTCGGCGGGCCGTAACCTTCGTAAGCGTCGGGATCGGTGGAGAATCCGACGATCGTCGTCGTCCTCCCATGGAAGTTGTCGCGGCAGACGATGATCTCGGCCTTGCCGGCCTCGACGCCTTTGACCTCGTATCCCCAGCGGCGCATGGCCTTGATGGCCGTCTCCACTCCCTCGGCGCCGGTGTTCATCGGCAAAACCTTCTCCATGCCGGTGAGCTCGCTGATCTTGCGCAAAAAATCGCCCATGACGTCGTTGTGAAAGGCCCTGGAAGTCAGGCACAGCCTGTCCAATTGCGCCTTGGCCGCCGCGACGATCCGCGGGTGGTTATGCCCCTGGTTTAAGGCGCTGTAGGCGCTGAGCATGTCGAAGTATCTTTTGCCCTCCACGTCCCAGACGAAAACTCCCTCGCCGCGCGCCAGCACGACGGGCAGCGGCGCGTAATTGCCGGCGCCGTAGCGCAGGTCTTTGTCGATATACTGCTGGGTGGGGGATTTCATCGCCGCCGCATTCGATTTGAGCTTCATGCCGCCTCCCTGGCCCTCACCGGACTCACCCTAGCCAAGAATTCGTCCAGAACTCCCTCCAGCGCCTGGATCCCGGCTGGGTCTAAATCATAGGTGACGCGAATAAGGGGGCGTTTGGTCCGGATAATCCGCCCCAAATCAAAAGGGGCGCCCACCAGCACCAGGTCGCAGGGAACCTTGTCGATGGTCTTGCGCAGCTCCTCAATTTGCGCGTCGGCATATCCCATCGCCGGCAGCACGTCTTTGAGGTGGGGATATTTTTCCAGCACCTGCTTGATGGACCCCACGGCATAAGGCCGCGGGTCGACGATTTCCGCCGCGCCGTAGCGCTTGGCGGCCACATGCGCCGCGCCGTAGCTCATCCCGCCGTGCGTCAGGGTGGGCCCGTCCTCGATGACCAGAACCTTTTTGCCCTGGATGCGCCCTCCGTCGGCGACGCTCACGGCCGAGTCGGCCTCAATCATCCGCGCCTTGGGATTGATGCGTTGAACGTTCTCGCGGACCTGCTTGAGCCCGGACGGGGAAGCGGCGCCCACTTTGTTGACCAAAACGACCTGGGCCGTGCGCAGATTGGTCTCTCCCGGGTGGTAGAGCATCTCATGGCCGGGACGGAGGGGGTCGACTAAAACGATATGCAAATCGGGACGGAAAAACGGAACGTCGTTGTTGCCCCCGTCCCAAAGAATGATCTCCGCCTCCCGTTCGGCCGCGCGCAGAATCTCCCCATATTCGACCCCGGCGTAAACCACATGGCCCATCCGGATATGATTTTCGTATTCCTCCCGCTCCTCGATGGTGCAGCGATGCTTGTCCAAATCCTCGATGGCGGCGAAGCGCTGCAGCCGCTGGGCGTTCAAGTCGGGCCCGTAGGGCATGGGGTGGCGCACGACCACCACGGATTTGCCCTTCTCGCGCAGCAACTTGGCCACCTGCCGGGAGGTCTGGCTCTTTCCGCAGCCCGTGCGCACGGCGCAGACGGAAACGACCGGTAATTTGGATTTGAGCATGGCGCGCTGCGCCCCGATGAGGCGGAAGTCGGCGCCTTCCGCGTTGGCCATGGAGGCGCGGTGCATCACGTCGATATGGGCGATATCGCTGAACGCGAAAAGCACCTCGTCGGCGCCGTGCTCGCGGATCAACTCCGGCAGCCGGGACTCGTCATGGATGGCGATGCCGCTCGGGTAGAGCGCGCCCGCCAATTCGGGAGGATAGGTTCTTCCGGCGATGTTGGGAATCTGATAGGCCGTGAAGGCGACGACTTGGCAGCTCGGATCGTCCCGGAACAAGACGTTGAAATTGTGGAAATCGCGGCCCGCCGCTCCCATGATGATGACCTTTTTCACGCTGTTCTTCATTCCTCCTCCTCATCGCTCCTGGCGGCCAACGGGGATAGGGTAGCCTTTTTCCCATGCGGGAATCAATCGCCTTTCGCGGGGGGCGTCTGGGCCTTGACAGCGGGGGTGTGTCATGTTAGACTATTGCCGGTTAAATCTCCGGCGAAAGGCGGTTCTATGGTAAAAAAGACGGCGAAAAACAGCTTGAAAAAGGCAAAAACGTCTCCGAAATCGGCGGCCGGCAAAACGACGCCACAGGCGAAAAGCCTAAAAGGAGACGCCCTGGCCTACGGCAAGAAGGACCAAAACAAGCTCAGAAAACAGCTTGTGGAAATGCGCACGGATTTGATGCATCTCGTCAAGCCGGAGAGGACTGCAACCATGCTGGACAACGATATCGGGGATGAGGCCGACAAAGCCACCATTTCCGTCACCAAGGAAATACTTTACGAGCTCTCCGACAAAGAGCGGAAAACCATCGACGAAATCGAGGCCGCTCTGCGCAGGATGGAGAAGGGCTCTTACGGCCTGTGCGAAGCCTGCCGCAAGCCCATTCCCCTGCTGCGCCTGAGCGCCATCCCCTTCGCCCGCTACTGCATCGCTTGTCAAAGCACTTCCGAGCAAGCCAGCTTATCCTAAGTGAAGGCCGCCTTTTTCAATCAATGCGGCGGAGCCGATCAACTCACTTACGGCGACTTTGAGGACCCCGTCGCCGCGGCGGGGGAAGTCCTCGTCCGGGTCAAAGCCTGCGCGCTCAACCACCTCGATCTCTGGGTGAGGGAAGGGCTTCCGGCCTACAAAATCCGGCTGCCGCACATTTTGGGCAACGACATCGCCGGAACGCTGGCCGAAACCGGACAAAATGTCTTGATCTCTCCGGGAATCTCCTGTTTTAAATGCGGCTATTGCCTGCGCGGATCGGACAACCTCTGCCCGGACTACAAAATCATCGGCGCCGACGGAGGGCATGGGGGATACGCCGAGTGGGTCCGCGTCCCGGCCGCCAACGTCATCCCGATACCGGAAGGGGTCGCCTTGGAAGAGGCCGCCGCCTTCCCTCTGACCTACCTGACGGCCTGGCATATGCTCAGCACCCGCGCCGAGCTTAAAACGGGCCAAAGCGTCTTGGTCCTGGGCAGCGGCAGCGGGGTGGGAGTCGCCGCCATCCAAATAGCGAAACTCCTCGGAGCCCGTGTTCTGGCCGCGTCGAGCTCGCAAGCCAAGCTCGGCCGGGCCAAGGCTTTGGGGGCCGATGAGACGATTTGGAGCGGCGGGGAAAATCTGGCCAAAAAAATTGTGCGTTTCACCCAAGGCGAGGGGGTCGACGTCGTGTTCGAGCATATCGGCTCGGCGTCGTTCATGCAGGCCGTCAAGTGTCTCAAGCGCGGCGGAGTTTTGGTGACCTGCGGAGCCACCGGCGGCCACGCCGCGGAGCTCGATTTAAGGTACGTCTATTTCAAAGAGCTCAAAATTCTCGGCGCGCGCATGGGCACTTTCGCCGAGCTCAACCATATCGTTCAATTTCTGGCGCAGAAGCGCCTCAAGCCCGTCATCGACCGCCGCTTCGCCCTCAGCGAGGCGCGCCAGGCGCATGAGTATTTGGCCTCCCGCCTCCAATTCGGCAAGGTGGTCCTCATCCCATGAAAATCGGATTGGCGCCGGGCGCCGAGGATTTGTAGAATATCGCCGTGCCCAGCATTCTTTTCGTCTGCGCCGAAAATTGCTTCCGAAGCCAGATGGCGGAAGGATTAGCCAGATTTCACGCCGGCGGCGGCTGGACGGTCATGAGCGCCGGCTCCAAACCCATCGGCTACGTCCATCCCCGCGCGATCGAGCTGATGCGGGAAAAAGGAATCGACATCTCCAATCAAACCTCAAGATCCATCTACGCCCTGGCGCACAAATCCTTCGATTACGTGGTCAGCATGGGCTGCGAAGCCAATTGCCCCCGGATTCCCGCCGCGCGCCGCATTGATTGGGACTTCCCGGATCCCAAAAATCTGCCGCTGGACGCGCTGCGCGCGCTTCGCGGCCGGATGGAGGAGCTCATCGTCAAGCTGTTGAAGTCCGCCCAAACCGGAGGAAAAAACTGAGCTATGGCGACTAAACTCGAACCGGGGAAAAAAGCGGCCAAAGCCGCGGCGCAAAACTTGAACGTCAAAGGTCTCGTCAAGAAGGACCGGATGGTCCGCAATTTTCTGGATATGGTCCAGATCAACTCTCTTTCCCGCAAAGAAGGCCGGTTGGCGCGCTTCGTCATGGAGCAACTGAGCTCCCTGGGCGTGGCGGCCGCCGTCGACGACTCCGCGTCCCGAACCAACAGCGACACCGGCAACGTCATCGCCTATCTTCCCGCGTCCTCCGCGGCGTCCGGAAAACCTTCGTTTCTTCTCTCGGCCCATATGGACACCGTGGCCCCCGGCGAGGGCATCCGGCCCATCGTGGAAAGCGACCGCATCACCAGCGACGGAAGCACGATTTTGGGCGGCGACTGCAAAAGCGGCATCGCCGTTATTTTGGAGGTGTTGACGGCGATTGTTGAAAACAACCTGCCGCACGGGGATATCGAGGTGTGCCTGACCGTGTGCGAAGAGATCGGCCTGCTCGGCTCCAAATATATCGAGGCTTCAAAGATTAAATCCAAGTTCGGCCTGGTGCTCGACAGCCCCAACGCGCATGCGCTCGTCATCCAAGCTCCGGCCGGCGACAACGTCGAAGCCACCATTTTCGGCTTGGAGGCTCACGCCGGAGTCTGCCCCGAAAAAGGCGTCAGCGCGATTCAAATCGCCTCGCATGCCATCGACCAAATGCGCTTGGGACGCGTCGACCGCGAAACCACCGCCAACATCGGCAGCATTCAGGGAGGCATGGCCGTCAACATCGTTCCTTCCAAGGTCGTCATCAAAGGCGAAGCGCGAAGCCTCAGTCTGGCCAAGCTCGACGCCCAGACCAAGCACATGCGAAGCTGTCTGGAAAAAGCCGCGCGCAAATTCAAGGGCGATGTCGCTTTCAATATCCAACGCGGCTACATGCCCGTCAACCTCAGCCCCGCCTCCCAACTGGCAAAATGGGTGCGGCAAAGCGCCCAGGATTTGAAGGAACCGCTTGTTTTCGCCACCTCCGGCGGCGCCAGCGACGCCAACAATTTCAGCATGCATGGAATGCAATGCGCCAACCTCGGCACCGGCGTGCGCGATATCCACACCCTGCGGGAATGGCTCCATCTCAAAGACTTTCTTTTCTCCGCCCAACTCACCTTGAACCTGCTCTGCAAACTGTAGGCCCTTAGGGCCCTCGGCTCCCCGACTTGAATTTGTAACGTCCGCAGGGGTATATATAAGGGGATACCCCTGTGA
>JACQRQ010000214.1 GCA_016206405.1 Elusimicrobiota bacterium
CCCCAACACCCAGTACAGTTTCAAGGCCAAGGCGAGGAATGCGATAGGCGCGGAGACGGTGGAGACGGCCACTATATCAACTTACACGGCGGCGGTGGCGCCGACGTCGTCTTTGGCGGCCTCGACGTTCAGCTCGATTACGGCGTATACGTTTACTTTAAATTGGTCGTCCGGGGCGTCCAACACGGGTTTTAATCCAGCCTATACGGACTACGTGGCGCATTTGTCGACGGCTTCGAATTTTACGGGAACGATTATCTCATCGAATACGAAGAATTTCAATGCGAGCGGTTTTACGCTTACGCCGGATACGACCTATTATGCGCGGGTGAAGGGGATCAACGTGGACGGTGTGGACACATGGTATACGTCCTTTGGTTCTTCGATGACGCACGCGGCGGTGGAGACGTCCCCGTTATATTCGACGTATACCTCGGTTTTCAGTTCGAGTTTTACTTTGCAGTGGGATTCAGGCACCATCGCGGGCGGTTATAATCATTCCGGGACGAGGTATGTCGCTGAGATTTCCAGCATGTCCAGTTTTACACCGCTTTGGTTTTCATCCTCGACTTTAAATATTTACTCGACCTATACAGCGCTTTCGCTCAACACCACTTACTTTGCGCGGGTGAGGGGGCTCAATGCCATCGGGGCCTATTCCGCGTATACGGATTTTGGTTCAACGGTGACTCTGGCGACGGCGCCGGTCGCCTCCAGCCTGTATTCGACGTTTACGGCTGTATATGCCTCAAGCTTTACGGTCAATTGGGATTCCGGGACGCAGGCGGGAGGCTTCAACCCGTCCAGCACCAGATACTTAGCCGAGATTTCTACCAAATCTAATTTCACTCCGCTTTGGGATTCTTCCAGCACTTTAAATATCAGCGCGACGTTTACGGCGCTGACGGCCAACACGACCTATTACGCGCGGGTGAAGGCGGTCAACCATCGGAATGTCCCAACGGATTACTTGAGTTCGGCCTCTACGATGACGGCCATTGAGACGCCGACGGACATTATATTTGACGAGATAACGTCTTCGACGATCACGGCGTCCGCGTATGCCTCGGCGTTTACCAATATGGGGGTGGGGCAGACGGGAATTGATATCGCCAAGGGCGGGGTGTACGAGGCCTGGCACCTGGGGGGTGATTCTTGGGTGACGAAGACTGCGGTGACGACGGGCAGAAGCTATTTGGCGGTTGTCGCTTTAGGGGGCAAGGTTTATGCCATTGGGGGGGACGATGGCAGCGCCGGCAATAAAAACGAGGCGTATGATCCTGTGGCTAATAATTGGGCGGTGAAGGCGGTGCTGCCGACGGCGAGGAGGGACCTGGGGGCTGCAGTTTACATTGATAAGATTTACGCTATTGGGGGATATTTAGGGGCTTCTGTAAAAAGTGCGAATGAGGCGTATGATCCTGTGGCCAACAGTTGGGTGACGAAGGCGGCGATGCCGACGGCGCGAGACAGTTTGAGCGTTGCTTCTGTGGGGGGCAAGATTTATGCCATTGGGGGGTCGAATGACGCCTATGGCGTCGATTACGATGCGAATGAGGAATATGATCCCGTGAGCGACCAGTGGGCGACGAAGGCGGTGCTGCCGACGGCGCGGTATTGGTTGCCTGCGGCTGCGGCGGTGGTGTCCGGCAAAATCTATGTTGTCGGGGGGGCCACTCAATTTGATGTGGAGACTAAAAACGAGGAGTATAATCCGGCGGCGAACACTTGGGTGACGAAGGCGCCGCTGCCGGCGGCGAGGGCCCTTTTGGCCACTGTGGGCGTGGGGGGCAAGGTTTATGCCATCGGGGGGATGGACAATGGTTTTGCTGCGGTGAACGTCAATGAGGTGTTTGATCCAGCGCTCAACAGTTGGGTGACGAAGACGGTGATGCCGACGGCCCGGATTGCGCCGGCTGGCGCTTTTGAGGGGGGCAAGATTTACGTGGTGGGCGGGGAGGCTCAGATGGCAGAGAACGAGGCGTATGATCCGGGGGTGGCGACGCAGTTTGCGGGTTTGAGCCCCAACACCCAGTACAGTTTCAAGGCCAAGGCGAGGAATGCGATAGGCGCGGAGACGGTGGAGACGGCCAC
>JACQRQ010000211.1 GCA_016206405.1 Elusimicrobiota bacterium
AAGATCAGGCCGATCAGCGCCCGTCCTGCCGGCAAGAAGGAGAGGACATTCTATGAAACGTACCTACGTGAAGTCTCTAAAGGAATATAGGCATCCCTCCCGCTTCGAGGAGAAGAAGATCCTGGCGGCAGCTAGGCGGCTTAAGAAAAAGCGCAAGCTGCCTACGAGCGTGGCGTTAGAGAAGGAAACAATTAAGGAACTGAAGGCGCTGGCTGAATGGCGCGGGGTTCCCTATCAGATCCTCATGCGGATGTTCATTCTCGAGGGTCTGCATCATTCCAGAGCGGCGGATGCGCGCCAACCAGCCGCTGCAGCCGACCGCGGCCGTTAAGAAGTTCCAGCAGCCGCGGCGGCCGAGCGTGCGTGCGGCAGGTGGCAGTACCTTGGACCGCGTTCGCATTATTTCTGTAAGGCGATCGCGGGACCAGGAGAGAGAATTTTATGAAAGCTAAAGAGTTGGACAAGCGGTTTGATGCCGTGGGCGACATCTCCAAGTTTCTCGACCTATCCCGCGCGAAGAGGATTAACGAGACGCCTAAGCGGGTGAATGTGGACTTCCCGACCTGGATGATCCATTCGCTGGACAAAGAGGCCAGCCGGTTGGGTGTTACACGGCAGGTCATCATCAAGGTCTGGATTTCTGAGCGCTTGGGCAACCGGCCGGCTTGAAATTGTCATTTGCCCGAATTTGTTGCCTGGGTTGGCATTGCGGGAATGCGGTTGAGGCGGGGGGATGTGGCGGCGGGGCGAGTACCTGGTTTGACAAACTTTACTAACCCGAATTCCCCAGTTGGGAATTCGCCCGCAGGGCCGTCGCTGTAAAACAGCGACGGGGTTGTCCGGCGCCGCAGGCGCAACCGCAGTTGCACAATTTTGTACGGCACTTTCAGACGAGAAAGAGGTTGCAACTGCGGTTTTCGGGCTAACTTTTTTGTGGGCGGCGGCCCGCATTTAGCGAACCACATCCCGGTATTAAGCATGGCACCTCCCCCATCCTAATTAGGGTAATACAAATTAGTAGGCTAGGCTACTAATATGTTGAAATCCTCCCGTTTTCCTGGTACAATGAAAGAATATGGAATCCTTCCTGAGGCCGATGACCCGTCAATTATTACGGCGGCTGGAAGAGCCGCCGCGCCTTCTGCAAATATTGATCGGTCCTCGCCAAGTCGGCAAAACCACCGCCATTGAACAAGTGCTCGGGACTCTGCGCCGGAAGGGATTTGCGGCCGTTTCGGTTACCGCGGATGCGCTGGCCGCCCCACCCAGTGACTGGGTCGCCAGGCATTGGGGAAAGGCCAATGCCCTCGCAAAGGCGGGAAAACCGGCGGTGCTTGCATTCGATGAGCTCCAGAAAATCCCCGGGTGGAGCGAGATCGTCAAACGGGAGTTTGACGCTAACTCGCGCCTTAGACCTGGTTTACGGCCTCGTGTGGTGATTTCAGGTTCCTCGGCGCTTATGGTTGAGAAGGGATTGACTGAAAGTTTGGCCGGCCGCTTTGAGCTCATACGATTTCCTCATTGGAGCTTGGAAGAAGAGGCAAAGGCCTTCGGCGTCAATCTGGAGCGCTATGCCGCTTTGGGAGGCTATCCCAGGCTGCGCGAATTCCCTTCCGACGATGACAGATTCCTGGACTATGTGCGGGACTCCATCATCGAATCCGTTCTTAGCAAAGATATCCTTCTTCTTCATCCCGTGGATAAACCGGTCCTTTTGAGGAGACTCTTTGAGTTCGCCTGCCACCATCCGTCGGAGATTGTATCTCTGCAAAAAATGCTGGGGCAATTGACGGACAAGGGCAATGTGACCACGATCGCCAATTATTTAGATCTCCTGGCCAAGGCTTTCCTAGTTGTTCCGCTTCAAAAGTACAGTCCGGAGATTCTCCGCATCCGGTCTTCAAGTCCTAAACTCATCGTAATGGCGCAGGCGCTTCTTGCGGCCGTACAGGGCGCAACGCCGGCTGATCTGGCGAAGGACCGCGAGCTCTATGGGCGTTGGGCAGAAAACGCCGTGGGAGCTCATTTATTGAGGTCGGGGATCGAGGTCTATTACTGGCGGGAGCGCGATGAGGAGATCGACTTTATTGCGCGGCATCGTGGGGTTGCCTTAGCCATCGAGGTGACCGTTTCTGAAAAGAAACGTCCCGCGGCGTTTCTGGAGCGGCTGGCTCGAAAGCGGGGGATTTCCAAGACGTTGGTTGTCGGCCCTGCCGGCGTCGCTCTTTCCGAGTTTCTCTGCACAGACCCTGGACCCTGGATCAAGAGCTAACCCGAATTCCCCAGGTGGGAATTCGCCCGCAGGGTCGTTCGCACCCTACGCAGAGCTGCGGGTACCCGGTAGCGCCGGCCCCTTCGCGGAGCTCAGGGACGATGGAAGCTCCACTGGAGCGTGACGAGGCGCGGCGGCAGTGCTCGCGGCACCTGACGCACCAGTGGCGCATACTCCGGTCGTCGCTGTAAAACAGCGACGGGGTTGTCCGGCACCTCGCAGAGCTCGGCGCACCCGGCGTGCCAGAGGCACCCGCTCCGGCGCCGCAGGCGCAACCGGAGTTGCACGGTTCGGTCCGTTTCGGCGCCGGGCTTGACATCGCGGAAATGCGGTTGACGCGGGGGGGGCGGCGGGGCGAGTTTTCAGATCAGGGCGGCGAGAAGTTTGCCGGCCGAGAGGACGCGGACGCCGTCGCTGAAAGGGATTTTTAGCTTGTCCCGGAAGTAGCGCAGGTTCGCCGAGAC
>JACQRQ010000210.1 GCA_016206405.1 Elusimicrobiota bacterium
GCCCAAAGGCGGCGGTGTTGGTCGTAGACGATGAGCGGGGGTTTCATGACCTGTTCCGCTTTCTATTGGAGCCGAGGGGAATTTCCGTGGACACGGCCTGCGATGGGCGGACGGCGCTGGCGCGCCTCCGGGAGCGGAGCTACGGCCTTATTTTCTGCGACATGCATATCCCCGGAACCAACTCCATGCGTCTCCTGACTGAAATCCGGACGCTTTGTCCCCAAACGGGCTTGGTTCTCATGAGCAGCAGCCCGGACCAGCATGCGGCGGCTCAAAAGGCTCTGCGGAACTTTGGAGTCGCCCGCCATCTGGTCAAGCCCTTTGAGCTCGAGCAGCTTCTGAGCGCTCTCGGGGAAATGCGCCCTGGGCTTGACAAAATGCCGTTCGTTTGTTAAATTTATAGCGGCTGAAAGGCCGACACCAAAACGCCGAGAACTTTCCTGGGGTTTGAGGAAAGTCATCGGCGTTTTTTATCGCGCCCGGAGGAACTCTTGATGATGAGCCCGCAGCCTTCCATCCTGGTCGTAGACGACGAGCAGGGTTTTCACGATCTGTTCCAATACCTTTTGGCGCCTTTGGGATACATGGTGCATTCGGCCCGCAGCGGACAGGAAGCCGCGGAACGGCTCGGCGAGCGGGGCTACGACGTGATTTTCCTCGACATCCACATCCCTAGGACGAATTCCTTCGCGCTTCTAAAGCATATCCAAAAATCTTACCCGGAAGAAAGGGTGATGCTCATGAACAGCAGCCCGCATGCGCCTCTGGGGCTTGAAGAGGCGCTGCGCAGCTCCGGAACGGCGGGCTGCCTGCACAAACCCTTCGGCCTGGAGCAGCTTCTCGAAGTGCTGGAAAATTTAGTCCCGGCTCCCGAGTGGACGAAGAGCGCCCCCGCGCTTACGGCGCAGAAACCGGCAGCCGAATGGTGAAGGTCGTGCCGCGGCCGACGGCGCTTTGGACCTCGATCGTCCCCTTGTGCTCGCCGACGATTTCGTAAACGATGGAAAGCCCCAAGCCGGTGCCTTTGCCCGAATCCTTGGTCGTATAAAAAGGCTCGAAGATGTGCTTCTGAAGCTCCTCGGACATGCCGGCCCCGGTATCGGATACCCTCAGGACGGCCCACCCCGCATTCGGCGCATCCTCCATCCCGGCCGTCACGCTCAGCTTTCCCCCCTCCGGCATGGCGTCGATGGCGTTGCTGCAAAGATTGATGACCATCCGCTGAATCTGGTTGCCGTCGCCGCGAATCCTTAAGTCCGGAGACTTGAATTCCCGGATGACTTCAACGGCCTTGAGCCTCGCCTGGGTTTCCACCAGGGCCAGCGCGGTTGAAATTTCCTTCTCCAAATTCAACGTTTCCCGCGGAATCTCATGATGCCGGGAAAAAACCAGCAGGTTGTCCACCGTGTTTTTGCAGCGTTTGGCCTCGCGCTCGATGGTTTTCAAGGGCAGGGCGAGGGGATTGCCCTCGTCAAATCTCTTGAGAGCCCCCTGGGCGAAGCCCAGAATGATGCCGATGGGGTTGTTGATCTCATGCGCGATTCCGGCCGCCAACTGCCCTACGGAGGACATCTTTTCGGCTTGAAGGACGCGCTTTTCCAGTTTTTTGCGCTCGGTTAAATCGCGCGCCACCGCCACCAAATAGGACTTTGTATCCTGCGTGGCGCACTTGATGCTGACCTCGACCGGAAAGCGGACTCCGTCCTTTCTCAAGTGGGAGCCCTCGAAGATTAGATAGCCCTGTTCCTTGACCTCGGCGATGTGCCTTTGCCACGCCGCGTCATCGGGAAGAAGGGCTTCGATGTCCGGAACTTTCATCTGCAGCAGCTCCTCGCGCGCGTAAAGCAGCGTCCGGCAGGCTTTGTCGTTGACGTCCAGAAAGCGTCCGGAAGACGGCTCCACGACGAAGACCGCGTCGTTGGATTGATTGATGAGATTTCGGAAAACCTGCAAATCCTCGCGCGCTTTCTTGCTCTCCGTGACGTCCGCCGCATAGAGGTAGACGTAGCGGGCGCCGACCACGGGGGCAAGAATCATCGAAAAAAAGCGCCCCCCGCACTCGACCTCGATTTCTCTTTTGATGCCGGTCTGGAGCGACTCCAGAACGTCTTTCCTCCATGGCGCCGATACGGCCTGCCCGACGCGGCATTTCCAAAGCCTCAACAAGGCCAAGCCGGGAATGTTCGAATAGGCGACCATGCCGTCCTCGTGGACGCGCAGGACGGGGTTGGGGCATTCGGCCGGAAATTTTGCGAGATTGCGGATTTCCGCCTCCGTCCGGTGGCGAGCCACCGCGCCGGCGAATATCTCGGCGGCCAGTTGCAGCAGGCGGATATCCTCCTCGCTCCATGTTTTTCTGCGCCGCGCCGAATCCAGGCCCAGGAACCCGATCACGTCGCCGCCGTAAACCATGGGAATGGCGATGAAGGATTGAACGCCCTGCGCCGAAAACTCCTCTTTTTCGGTCAAGGCTTCGGGAGGAAGCTCGTCCACTCGCGGCACATGCGCGATTTCCAGATTT
This sequence comes from Elusimicrobiota bacterium, assembly GCA_016206405.1. Classification (GTDB taxonomy): domain Bacteria; phylum Elusimicrobiota; class Elusimicrobia; order O2-12-FULL-59-9; family O2-12-FULL-59-9; genus O2-12-FULL-59-9. The sequence goes on from JACQRQ010000210.1 coordinate 2,522, forward strand.
TTGATTTTACCGGCCAGCCACGCGAAATGATCCACCAGCAGCCCCTTGAGATGCTGGATTTGGGGCTCTATGCCTTCGCCGCACCATTCATGGGTGTTGTTCATTCTGGCGCCGGCGTCATAAAACAGATAGATGTAGCCGCGGTCGACCCCGGCGAACTCCCCGATGGCTTTGATGGCTTCGCGAATAGAGCGGTCCGCGTCTTCCGGGCGGCAGCGGACGAACTGGGTGGATACCGCCGAGAGAAGTTTTTCCATCTCCAGGCGGTATTTGAGCTTTTCCTCCGCTCTTTTTTGCCCGGTGATATCCCGCGAGACGATGACGGCCCGGGACGCCCTTCCGTGGCGGTCTTGAAGGACGTTGAGCTCCGATTGAAGGATGCGGACCCGCTTGCCCTTGAGGACCACCCGGTACTCGGCGCGGCAGCCCGCGGCCGCCCGCACGGTTCGATAAAAAAGACGCCGCATTCTTTCCCTGTCCTCCGGATGCGCGTCGCGGAAAAAATCGGCCCCCGGCAGCGGCTCCCCCTCGCCGAGGAATCTTAAATAAGCCGGATTATGGTACAGGCTTCGTCCCTCCAGATCGACGACGGCGATAAAATCTTCCACGTTCTCCGCTATGAGCCTGAAGAGCTCCTCGCTGCGCCTGAGAGCCTCCTCGGCCTGCCTGCGCTCCGTGATGTCTTCGGAGATGCCGAGCAAATACTGCGGCTGGCCCGTCTCGTTGAATATGGGAATTTTTTTGGTGTGCAGGATGCGAAGGCCCTTGTCGTGGGTGTGGACGCTCTCCTCGGCGATCTCCTCCGGCCGCCCCGCCGCCAGCACGTCCCTGTCCTTTTCGGCGAGGATGACGGCCTCCTCCTTGGGAAATACGTCGTGGACGCTTTTGCCGATGAGCTCGTCCCGGCCGTAACCCAAAAGATCCTCTCCGGCCCGGTTGAAGCGCACGAAGCGCAGTGACTGGGCGTCTTTGACGAAAATCATGTCGGGGATGTTTTCAACGATGGAGTTTAAAAACTGCTGATTTTTCTGCGCGGCGTCATCCTGCCGTTTATGCTCGCCGATATCCCGGCCGATGATGAAATAGAGTTTTTTCTCCAAGGCCGCGGTCACGCTCCAACTCATCCATTTGTAGGCGCCGTCGGCGCAGCGGAACCTGGCCTGCTTGGTCGCGAACTCGGCCGCCCCGCCTTTCAGCCGTTCGACCTCCCGGGTGAGAGATGCGCGGTCTTCCGGATGCAAAAACTCCACCCACGGCGCCGACTCAAGCTCCTGACGCGCCAAGCCGAAGGTCTTTTCCCAGGCCGGATTGAGGCGCTTGGCCGCGAAATTAAAATCCAAAACGGCCAGCACGTCGTTGGAGTGCGTGAAAAACTTGTCGACGAAGGAGGGATCGGAAACCCTGTTCATACCTCGAAGAGAGGCGTTTTCATGCGCGGCGGGCTTCATTCAAGGTCTGGGGCTGGGTCACGGATGAATTCTTTTCGGCGCCGCCGTAAACGGGAAAATCAAGGATGAATTTGGCCCCCCGGCCTTCCTCGCTCTTGACCTGGATGGAGCCCTGATGCTCCTGCATGATGCCGAAAGAAATGGAGAGCCCGAGCCCGGTTCCCTGCCCGATGGGTTTGGTGGTGAAGAACGGATCAAATATCTCGCTCAAATGCTTTTCGGGTATGCCGCGGCCGTTGTCCTCCACCTCGACAACCACCCGGCCGGATTTGGTGAAAGCCCTTAAAATCAATTTTTTTGATTCCCCGCCCTCCAGGGCATGCATGGCGTTGGTCAAAATATTCAAGAGCACCTGCTGCAGTTGAGAGGAATCCCCCCAAATCGGCGGAAGCGTTTCGGGCAGCTCGCTGATGAGTTCGATGCCGGCCTTGGATACGTCGTACTTGACGAATTTCAGCACGGAGTTGAAAACCTGGACCGCGTTGAGCGGCTCTTTGTGGGGGTTTTGCTTGCGGCTGAACTGCAGCAGGGACTGCACGATTTGCCGGCAGCGCTGGCTTTGGCTCTGGATCACCTCCAGGTCCTCGCGCTGCTTGGCGGTGATTTCCTCGTCTTGAAGCAGAATCTGGGTGAATCCCAGAATGCCGGTCAAGGGATTGTTGAGCTCGTGCGCCACGCCGGCGGACAACTGGCCGATGGCCGCCAGCTTCTCGGATTGGATGAGATGCGCCTGGGCCTGCTCCAGAGCGGTCATCTTGTCCTGCAGTCGGCGATAGAGCTTGGCGTTGTAGACCGCCTGCGATATCTGCGATCCCAATATGGTCAAGCCGCGCAAATCGATGGGGCCGAAGGGGACGTCCTGGGCCATGCGGTTGACGTTTAAAATGCCCAAGAGCTCGTTGTCGATGAAAAGCGGGTAAATGATGGAATGCTTGATCTGGCGCATGCTCAATATGCCCGCGAAGCGCGGATCCTTTTCCAAGGGTCCTGAGACGAAAATCGGCGTCTTCCATTCTGCCGCCCGGCCCGCCACGCGGTTGCCGATCTCCAGAAAAGCTTGCAGGCGCTCGTCGCCCTCGGCGCCGGAGCAGGCCGCGACGCTCAGCTTGCCGTCATCGCCCATGAGCATGACCGAAGCGTCGTCGGCCTTCAGGATGTTGAGCGACAGCTTGACGATGACCGGAAGGATTTTTTTTAAATCGATGGAGGAAAAGACGGATTTGCTGGCCTCGTAGACCGCCACCATGACCTTGAGCTCGCTTTTTTCCAGCACCTTGTCGATCAAGGTCAGCATTTCCTCAAGATTAAACGGCTTCAGGATGAAGTCATAGGCTCCTTTTTTCATCGCCTCCACGGCGGTTTCGATGGTGCCGTAGCCGGTCATCATGATGACTTCGACGTCGGGCTCGATGCGCTTGATGGCCTCCAGGGCCTCCAGCCCGCCGAGCATGGGCATGCGGATATCGGAGATGATCAGGCTGAATTTTTCGGTCCGGATCCTCTCCAAAGCCTCCGCCCCGTTGGAGGCGGTGAAGACCTCATAGCCCTGCTGGCTCAGCTCAAAGGAGAGGAACTCCCGGATGCCCTGCTCATCATCGACGACGAGGATTTTCACTCCCTGCTTGGAGCTCATAGGCCTTTGTCCCGCTCCACCTTTAAAAACAGCGCGGTGATGCGCCCCTTAAGCTCCTCCGCGTCGAAGGGCTTGACCACGTAGTCGTTGGCGCCGAGCCTGAGCCCCGCCGCCTGATCCGCGGGGGCGCCCCTGGCGGTGAGCATCATGATCGGGACGCGCCCGGCCGCGGGGTCCCGGCGAACGCGGCGGCAAACCTCCATCCCGTCCAGCTTGGGAAGCATGACGTCGAGCAAAATCAAATCCGGGACTTCTTGAGCAACGCGGCTTAAAGCCTCTTCGCCGTCCACGGCGACGATCACGCGGTAGTTCTCCTCCTCCAGCAGGCGCTTGAGCAGGGAACGAACCGACTCATGATCCTCGACCACCAGGATGGTTTTTTTATCGGTCGGCATCAAGCCCGGGCCTCGGCGCCGCCGGTATCGCGGGCCGCAGCGGCGTGATCCGCGGAATTGGCGGCTGGAAATCGAATGGTAAAAAGGGCGCCTTTGTTTTCTTCGCTTTCGAGGGTCATCGTCCCCTTATGCCTTTGGACAATCTCATAGACCAGGGAAAGCCCAAGCCCCGTCCCTTTGCCGGGCGGCTTGGTGGTGAAAAAAGGGTCAAAAACCTTGGACCGGATTTCCTTGGGAATTCCGGGGCCAGAATCCTGAACCTGCAGCTCGACGTAGCCGGGGACATCCTTGGCCAGCCCGGTCCGCACCGTGATGCGTCCCCCCTGAGGCATGGCGTCGATGGCGTTGTTGCACAGGTTCACCACAATCTGCTGAATCTGGTTTTGATTGGCCGTCAGCCTGGGAAGTCCCGCGGAAAGTTCCGCCACCAACTCCACGCGCGCGACCTTGGTGCGCGCCTCCACCAAGGGCAGGGAGCTTTGGACTATTTTCGTCAACTCCGTCTCCGATTTCTCCTCCAGCTTGGAGGTTCGGGAGAAAAGCAGCAGGTTCTGCATCAGCTCCTTGCAGCGCAGAGCCTCCCGCTCGATGGATCTCACCGGCAGGGACAAGGGATCGCCGTCGTGGATGCGCTTGGCCAGGACCTGGGCAAATCCCAGGATGACTCCGAGGGGATTGTTGATCTCATGCGCCACGCCGGCCGCAAGTTGGCCCACGGCGGCCATTTTTTCGGACTGGATCAGCTCGGCGCGGGCCTTGTCCAGCTTTTCCTGGCGCGCGCGCGACTCCGCCTGGGCGCCGCGCTCGGCGATCGCCAGCCTGGAGGTGACGGCCGCGGAAAGCGCCAGAAGCCCGCTGCGGCCCAAGATCTGGAGCCAGCCGAGGGCGCCCATATCCCCCATCTCCCCCGTATAGATAAAGAGATGCAGCGCCAGCACATACAGCGTGACCAGAACAATTCCCGGCTTTTCGAACAGAAGGCAGGAGGTGAAAATAGGCAGCAAGTACATGACCCAAAGATAGGAATCGGGCCCTCCGGAGTAAAGGATCGCCCAAGTGATGAGCATCCCGTTGACGAAAAGGGAGCCGGCCACAAGCCAGGGCGAAACCGCGGCTTGCCTCAAGAAGCGATTGAAAATGAAATTGAAAATCAAAAGAGCCGCGAAAACATAGAGCAGCTCGGGATAATTGATGACGGCGTCATTGCGGAAAACGAAGGACAAAAACAGGAGAAAAACCGAAAACACCATTTCGTGCTTGGAACGTATCTCGACGGGAGTGGAGACGGTCCCTTGCGCCGCCGGCAATCGCCATTTCATAATCAATTCGAGTTCACCAGCCGTTCGACCTTTTTCACCAATTCTTCACCGTCGAAAGGTTTCCCCAGGAATTCATCCGCGCCGGCTTCCAAGACTTTTTTTCCGGTTTCCTGGACATTATCTCCCGTGATCATCAATATCTTTATGTGCCTGAGGTCCTTATCCTGGCGGATGACCCGGCACACTTGAAAACCGTCGAAGTCCGGGAGGCGGATATCCAGGATGACGATGGTCGGTAAAAGGGTAGCAATTTTGTGGCCGGCGTCAAAGCCGTTGACCCCCTCGTGGATTTCCGCCTCGGGATAGCGCCTGCGCAGCGCCCGGGAAACCAGTTTCCGCACTTCCGCTTCATCATCCACGATCAGAAAACGCAGCCCGTCGTTCATCAACAGCTCTTTGGGAACCGGTATATTGTGAAGTTTAAGGAAAACCAAAAGCTCGCGGTCCCAAACGCGGTGATGCCCGCCTCCGGTGGTAAAGGAGGGGAGTTTCCCCTCCTCAATCCAGCGGCCGACCGTCGGCGGAGTGACATGGCAAATCTTGGCGATTTCGTAAGTTCCAAAGGCCTTGTTTTTCATATTACCTGTTTGTTTCTTATGTTGTGTATAGCATGTTTATTCTGTTTTGTCAAGCCCCTTTTGGCCAAGGCCGGCGCGCTAGATTGACAATACCGCCCGAAACTTGTAGTTTGACCGCATGTGGAAAAGCGCGACGCGCGAGGGCGAAACCGGGGCATCCCAAAAATATGAGGCTATTTTCTGCATTTTCCTGGTCGTCATCGCTTTTCTTTTCAGAGACGACGCCAATTTCGTTTATCCGCAAATTTTGTACCTATTTTCCATCCTCTTTCTGCTGAATTTGGGGGCCGGTTTTTCTCTGCGCCTCTGGCCGGAGGAAAGCTGGCTCGCGGCCCTCATTACTTTGGCCAACGCGGCCATTATCACCGTCATTTTGTCCTACTCCGGCGGGGAGAACTCCAACCTTTGGGTGCTCTATCTTCTGCCCATCTACACCTCCTCCCTGCTGCTTGGAACGCGGGAAACCGTGTGGATCACTCTTGGAGTCATCGGATTCAACGCCGTTTATTATTACTTATGGGGCCGGGAACCGCTGGAAGAAACTCTCTTTATGCTGGGCCTTAAGAGCGGAATCTTCGCCTTCGCGGCCGCCACGACGAGCCGGGTCGCCCATAGGCAGCGGCGCGCCAAGCAGGAACTCGCCCAGCAAAGGCAGCAAATGGAGCTTTTGATCGACTCCATGCAATCCCAAGGGCTCAACTCGATGACGACCGGCAAACTGGCGGATGTGGAGCTCCTGACGGCGGGAGTCGCGCACGATCTCAACAACGCCCTGTTGGTGATCATCGGCACCTCGGAGCTCATGTTTCAGGAGGGCCCCTCCAGCCCGAATTTCAAGCCGGATTTACAGCAAATACGCCAATCTTCGCTCTTTTGCAAAAATATCATCGCGGACCTTCTGGGCTCCGTCAAGGAAAAGGAGCCCAAATTCGTCCCCTGCGACATTCACGACGTCTTAGACTCGGCCCTTTCCTTATATGGGGGGGTCCTCGCGAAAAGCCGGGTTAAAATAAATAAGCAATTTAATGAAAATCTTCCGAAAGCGTCCGGCAGCTTTCCCCACCTCCAGCGCCTCTTATTGAACCTGATTTCCAACGCCAGAGATTCTATGAAGGACGGCGGGGTCCTGACCCTGCGCACGGAGAGCGCGCCCGCGCGCTCCTCCCAATCCTCCGAATGGATCCAAGTCGCCGTCGAAGACACCGGCCCCGGCATTTCCAAAGAGGCCCTCGGCAGCCTATTTAAGCCCTTTTACACCACCAAAGCCCCGGATAAGGGCATGGGCATCGGTCTTTTCCTTTGCCGGGAAATAGCCAAGAAGCACGGGGGAAAGCTCTCCGCGGACAACCTGCCGGAAGGCGGCGCCCGCTTCGTCCTTCAACTGCCGGCGCATTGACAATTCAATTCAGGGCGGGTATACTTCAAAGAGAAAAAGCATGAGCCCGATCATCCTAAAACTCTACATCGCGGGCCACACGGCCAACTCGGAGCGCGCCATCACGAACCTGCGCGGCCTTTGCGAAGAAGCCTTGCGCGGCGAATACGAGCTGTCGATCATCGACGTCCTGGAGCGTCCGGAGACCGCCTCCCAGGACGGCATCTTGGCCACGCCGTCTTTGATCTTGGAGTCCCCCCTGCCGGCGCGCCGCATCATCGGCGACCTTTCCGACGGCGAGCAGGTCCTGCGGGGCCTCGGCCTGAAGCCGCCTTCTTCCTCCGAAAACGGCAAGATGCCTTGAAACAGCGGATAAATCCATGAATTTAGGCCAGACTTGGGTCCAGGCGCTGCGCCAAGCGATGCGGCGCAAGCCCCAGCGCACGTCCCTGCATGACGTCATCAGCAAGAACCCGGACGGCATTTTGATCGTGGATCCCGGAGGCGCGGTGCTTTACTGCAACCTCGCCGCGGAGGTTCTCTTCTGGCGCAAGGCGGAGGAGCTCAAAGGCAAGATTTTCGGACTCCCCATCGTGGCCGACAAGACCACGGAAGTGGAGCTCCTCATCAGCGGGGGCGGCGTGCGCACGGTGGAGATGTACGTCGTGGAAACGGAGTGGGAGGGCCAAAGCGCCTTTCTGGCTTCCCTGCACGACATCACCGAGCGCAAGCACATCGAAAAAAATCTCGCCCTTTTCAGCTCGCTGATCGCCCACATGCCGGCCGGGGTGCTGGTCGAAAATGAAAAGCGCGAAATCCTATCGGTCAACGAGGAGTTCTGCTCCATTTTCTCGATACTCAAGCCCCGCGAAGAGCTCATCGGCGACGATTGGAGCGATATCGCCAAGCAATGCCTGCCTCGCCTGGCCGACGCCAAAGCCTTCCCCCGCCGCGTCGACGAGATCGTCAGGGCGCAAAGAGTCGTCACCAACGAGGAGATCGAATTCGCCGACGGCCGGTGCTTCGAGCGGGATTACAGCCCCATCTTCTCGCGCAACGACGAGTTCGTGGGGCATATGTGGCAGTACCGCGACATCACCGAGCGCAAATTCGCGATGAAAAAAATAGAGTTCCAAAAAAACGAGCTGGACAAGGCCAACCGGGAGCTTAAAAAGAAAAACGACGAGCTCGAGCGGCTCAGCCAGGTCAAGTCCACGTTCGTCTCCAAAGTGTCGCATGAGCTCAGAACTCCGCTGACGGTCATCATGTCCTCCTCCAACAACCTGCTCGACGGCGCCTACGGCGCCCTTTCCGAGCCGCAAAAAAAATGGGTCGGAAGAATCTTCCACCATGCCATCCGGCTGCAGGAGATGCTCAGCGACATCCTGGACCTCTCCAAGCTTGAATCCGGCACGGCGGACATGCGCTGCGAGCAGCTCAACATCGAAAAGCTCATCAAGACTTTGGTCGTCAACATGCAGATGCTCACCGGCGCCCGCAAGCAGAGCCTGACCTGCGAGGTCCCGGAGGGCCTGCCGGCCCTGTGGGCCTATCCCGGCCGCATCGAGCAGATTGTGACCAACCTGATCACCAACGCCATGAAGTACACCCAGGAGGGCGGCGCCATATCGGTATCCGCCCATATGGCCGAGGGCGACAATCTCCAGGTGACGATCGCCGACAACGGGCCCGGCATCGCTCCCGAGCATCACAAGGCGATTTTCGAGCGCTTCACCCAAATCCACCGGGAAGGCGACGACAAAATACCCATGAAGGGCATCGGCCTGGGCTTGGCCATCTGCAAGGAAATCGTGGCCCAACACCGCGGGCGCATCTGGGTGGAAAGCGAGTTGGGCAAGGGAAGCCGCTTCATCTTTCAAATCCCGGTGGACCTGAGGGCTTTTCGGCCGCTTTCAAACCACATCCTCGTCGTTGACGACGAGGAGGACATCTGCGACCTGCTCAAGATGACTCTCACGCGAAAGGGCTATCAGGTCTCGGTCTCGCAGAACGGAAAGGAGGCCATCGAGCTCATCTCGAACAAAGACAACCCCTACGACCTCATTTTTCTGGATCTGATGCTGCCGGGAACGAGCGGGCTCGACGTGATCAAATCCACCCGCAAAGTCCGGCCCGAGATTCCCATCATCATCATCACCGCCTATCCCAACAGCGACATCCTGTTTAAGAGCATGGAGCACGCGCCCCTGACTTTCATCGCCAAACCCTTCAAGCTGGACCATATTTTGGAGACGATGAAAAGATTCCTGCCCAAAGAGCCCTCCGCGGCCCCGCCCGAGGAGCGCAAAACCGCTTAAATGCCCCCCCTAGAGAGCCTGCCCCCCGGCGACCCGAAAAAAATCCTCCTCGTGGAGGATAATCCCGATATTTTGGAGACCCTCGAGGCCACCCTCGGCCTGAGAAATTTCCGCGTGACCAGCCTCACCGAGGGCTCCCAGGTCATGGCGACGGTCGTCCGGGACCGCCCCGACCTGATCATCATGGACGTCACCATCCCCAAGCCCGACGGCTACGAGCTCTGCCGGGAGCTTAAAGCCGAAAGTCAAACGCGCGATATCCCCATCATTTTAATGTCCGCTAAAACCCAGCGAACGGAGGTGGAGTTGGGATTTCAGATGGGCGCAGACCGCTACATCACCAAGCCTTTTCTCAACGAGGATCTGCTTAAGACGGTCGCCAGCATCTTCCAGAAAAAATGAGAGCCCCGCATGCATAAAATATTGATCGTGGACGACGAAGAAGATATTTTGGAAAACATCGAGATGCGGCTTAAAATGAGCGGCTACGGCACCCTCACCGCGACCAACGGCGCCGACGCGATCAACCTGGCTTTAAACGAAAGCCCGGATCTCATCCTCCTGGACCTGATGCTGCCGAAAGTCAGCGGCATGGAGGTCTGCAAGCAGCTTAAGGCGAGGCTGTCGACCTTCGTGCCCATCATCATGATTTCGGGCAAAAGCGAGCTGGCGGATAAAATCGCCGGCCTCGATCAAGGGGCCGACGACTACCTGACCAAGCCTTTCCATATGGACGAGCTCTTGGCCCGCGTCCGCGCCATTCTACGCAACAAACAGATTCTCGACGACATGAAAAGGGAGACCGCGACCGACTCCCTGACCGGCATTTACAACAGGCGTTATTTCCTGGTCCGGCTGGAGGAGGAGTGCGGCCGCGCCCAGCGGCGCGGACGAGCTTTTTCCTGCATGATGCTGGCCTTAAACGGCTACCGCGACGCCGGCGAGCGCTGCGGGCAGGACTTCATGGAGGAGATATTAAAGCAGACGGTTTCCAGGCTGCGGCCGCTCCTGCAGGAGAGCGACGCATTCATCCGCTTCGGCGAGGAAAAATTCGTCGTCATCCTGCCCGAGACGAGCGCCGAGGGCGCGCAGGACTTGGCCAAGCGCGCGCGGGAGGCCGTCAGAGCCGAGCCTTTCGGCGGCGCGGCGCAGACGATCGCGCTCGGCTGCCGCGTGGGAACCTGCAGCTTCCCCTCGGACAGGATCGAGAGCATGAATCAAATGACCGAATACATCGAATTTTTCCTGCTGGGACACTCGTCCCACGATCCCGGCCCGGAGGAGGCCGGCGCGGAGCCGGCGGAAAACCTCGAGCCTGAAACGCCATGAGCGCTCCCGAGATGCCTTTGCCAAAACCGCTGTTGATCGTGGATGACGAGTCCGACATCCGCGAGAGCCTGCACGCGACTCTGTCGATGACGGGCTACCAGGTTTTGACGGCCGCTTCCGGCGAGGAGGGCCTCGCCAAAGCGCAGAAAGACATCCCGGACCTCATCATTTTGGACGTGATGCTGCCCCACATGAGCGGCTTCGACGTCTGCCGGAAGCTCAAAAGCTCTCCGGCCACCAAGCATATTCCCGTCATTTTACTGACCGCGCTTCAGGACGTCGAGGATAAAGTGCAGGGACTTGAGGCCGGCGCCGACGATTTTATTCCCAAACCCTTCACCAGCCAGGAGCTCTTGGCGCGGGTCAGGGCTTTTCTCAGGACAAAATATCTCCGGGACGAGCTGGAGGCGAGCTATAAAAAGCTCAAGGAGCTCGAAAGCCTCCGGGATTCCCTGACGAACATGATCGTGCACGACATCCGCTCTCCCCTGACCTCCATCCTGGGCAACATGTCCTTCATCATCGACGAGCTCAGAAACGGAGCGGACGTTCCCGAAAACGCCAAGAAGCTTTTGGAAACGGCCGCGCTCAATTACCGGCACCTGATGAACCTCATCGACACTTTCCTGGAAGTCTACCGCATGGAAAACCAGCAGCTGCCCTTGAAGAAAACCAAGGTGAGCTTGGTCAAAATCATAGAAACCTGCCTCAGCATTCTGGAGCCCGACAGGCGCAAGAAGGAAATCGTTTTTGAGACCGTTTTTCCCAAAGAGCCGGAGCCGGTGCTGTTGGACAAAAAATACATCCAGCGGCTCCTCATCAACTTGTTGTCCAACAGCCTCAAGTTCACCCCTCGCGGCGGCAAAATCACCGTCGCGGTCAAAACCCTTTCCGCCGGCGGCCAGGTCGAGGTCGTGATCGAGGACACCGGCGTCGGAATCCCGGAGGAAAACCTGGAAAAAATATTCCAGAAGTTCTTCCAGGGCAAGCCGGGAAGGCGCGGCCAAGGCTTGGGGCTGACGTTTTGCCGCATGGCGGTGGAGGCCCACGGCGGCAAGATTTGGGCGGAAAGAGGGCAGAAGGAAGGCAGCCGCTTCATTTTCCGCCTCCCGCTCTCATGAACATCTTCGGCCTCGGCGCCAAGAAGAAGAAGATTCTGGTGGTGGAAGACAACCTCGACATCGCCGAGAACCTGGAAGCCAGATTGACGGTGCAGGGCTATGAGGTCCACATGGCGCCCGACGGCAAGGAGGGCGTCGAAAAGACCAGGACCGAGCTGCCGGACCTGGTCATCTTGGACGTGATGATGCCGAAAATCGACGGATATCAAGCCTGCAGAATCATCAAGCAGGACGAAAAGACCCGCCATATACCGGTGCTGATGCTGACCTCGCTGCAGCTCATGGGCGACGCCGAAAAAGCCTTTGAGGCGGGAGCGGACGATTTTCTGAGCAAACCCTTCACCAACGATCAATTGCTGAGAAAGATCCGCAAGCACGTTCCTTAAACGGAGTTAATTTTCTATGATATTAGGGCTATGGGCTACAAAATACTGATAGTGGACGACGAATCCTCCACGCGAAACGTGCTCAAGCGCTACCTCGAAAGCCGCGCCTTCGCGGCGATCACGACGCATGACGGCTCCGAGGCCCTTCTCATGGCCAAGGAATCCAAGCCCGATATCATTCTGGCCGACGCCGAAATGCCGGGCCTCGACGGCCACACTCTTTGCCGCATCCTGCGCAAAGAAGAAACCACCCGCTCAATACCCGTCATCATGATGTCCGGGGCCAAAATTCAGGAAAAGGACATTTTATCCGGCCTGGAGGGCGGCGCCGACGACTATATCCTAAAGCCCTTTTCCCTGCCCATCCTCCTGGCCAAGATCCACGTGGTTTTAAAGCGCTACGAGACCCCGTCCCAGATGGAAGACAAGCTCAAAAAGTGCGGCATCGAGCTGGACCCGACCGGCAGGACCGTCAAGGTCAAGGGAAAGTCGGTCGCGTTGACCCGCAAAGAATTCGACCTTCTGGCCACCCTCATCGGCAAATCGGGCCGGGTATTAAGGATAGCTTACCTCTTGGAGACGGTGTGGGGCTACGATCCCGCCGACTACAACGACCCCGGAACCGTGGAAGTGCACATTTCCCGCCTTCGAAAAAAATTGGGCCCTGCGGTCGCCAAGCACATCGTCAGCATGACCGGCCACGGCTACAAATTCGAAGAATAGATTCCCGCCTTTGTTCCAGATTTAAGCAATTTGTAGGCGCCCCTTAAGCTTTTCAAAAGCTCCGCGCCCTATGCTATCGGTATGACGCAGAGGGCGCTGAGAAAAAGCAGGGGCGGTTGGGTCCGGTTCATTTACAATCTCTCCGGCCGAAGCGGCCGCATGGGCGCCGGCGTGCCGCACAAAATTTCCCGCTGGGGCCGCGCGACCAAGGCGGCCCCGGTCCGCGCCGCCCGGATATTTCTGGCGGCCTCGGCTCTGGCCTGGACTCTGGCTTCAAGCGCCTCAGCCTCGAAAAGCTACACGAACCTTGCCGCCGAGCTCACCCAGGCGGCCTTGAGCCACCATGTCAGCCAAGTCGCCGTGCTCCCCTTCAATTCCACGGACAATTCGGAGTTTCAAGACGGCTCCAGCGTTTCGGAGCGCCTGATCACCCAGATGGTGCGTTTGGGAAGGGTGCGGGTGGTGGAGCGCGAACTCCTGGACAAGGTGATGCGCGAGCAGCGGCTGATGCAGACCGGCGCCGTTGAAGTCGATGAGTTCCGGCAGGTGGGCCGCCTGCTTCCCGTGGAAGCCATCATCACCGGTTCGGTATCCCCGCTGGGAGATCAACTCGAGGTGCATGCCCGCTTGATCGAGGTCGGCACCGGAAAGGTGCTCTTCGCCTTGCAGGCGGAGTTTGAAAACGAATGGTTTGACGCTCCCTTCCAGGCAAGCGCCGAGCCGCGGCCGGCGGAAGCGGGAACAAAGCCGGAAGCCTGCGATCGCGCCGGCGACATCATCGACTCGCTGGCCATCTCCATCCTGGACCTCAAAGCCCGGTACTGGGCCCTCAAGGTCCGCGAGCCTGATTTTTCCTATATCCAGTTGACCTTGGACCCGAGCGCCAAAATCCTCAATCAAAGGATCCGCGCGTGGTTCTACGATCTTTTGACGGCTTGGTACAACCGGGGCGACGCTCCGCGCCTGACGCCGTCGGAGCACAACAAGCTCATGCAGACCGAGGTGAAGATTTTAAACCTCGTAAAAACTTGCCAGGGATAGGGGGACACGAAGATGAAAAAGAAACTGCTTATCGTGGATGACGAACCGGTGGTCCAGCGGCTGCTCCGCCGCCTCTTCGACGACAGCAAATACGAGGTGCTTATCGCCTCCAACGGAAAGGAAGCGATGGATATCATCAAGGAAAAGCATCCTCACATGATGCTGGTGGATATTTTTATGCCGGGCAAGTACGGCCAGGAAGTCCTCAAAAGCCTGGAAACGACGGCCCAAGCCGAGCCAACCCAGTTTTCCGTGTAAGCGCCCCGCATCAGGGGAGGTTCACTTCGGGGAAGTGCTTCTTGGCGCAATCGGGGCAAATCGTGTGTGAAAAATCGGCCAGCGTGCTTTTCCGGATGTAGGCTTCCATGTCCTCGTAAGTCTCGCCTTTATGGCGGATGCGTTTGCAGTAGGCGCATACGTCCAAAAGCCCTTCGAGCTGCTTGACCTGCCGCATCAGGCTCAAAATTCTCTCGGCGACGCGCAAGCGCCCCTGCAACACGACGGGGTCCAAGGGTTTTGTCAGAAAGTCGTCCACCCCGGCCTCCATCGCCTCCATATAACTGTATTTGCCCGTCAACGTGCCGGTCAAGAGAATAAAATAAGTGTAGTCCGTTTGGGGCCTTTTGCGGATTTTCTGGCAAAGCGCCAGGCCGCTCATGTCCGGCATGACCCAATCGCTGATGACGACCGGGACCGGCTCGGCGTCAAACACCTCCCACGCCTGTTTCCCGTCGCTGGCCAGGATGTCCTCGTAATCGAGCCTTTCCAGCACCCGCTTGACCACTTTCTGGCTGATTTCGTCGTCGTCAACGATCAAAATTTTCATCGGTCGCCGCTTTCCCCGGAAGGCAGATTATACATTATTCATCTATGGCTCGGTTTGTCTGCGGAGGCCGGATTTGGCATAATAGGCCTATGCGGCCCGCGACACATGCGCTTATCGGCGGAGCGGCCACGGCGGCGCTTGCGCCCAGCCTGGGTTGGCCGGCCAGCGCGCTTTTCGGTTTGGCGTCGGTTTTCATCGACGTGGACCACTACCTGGATTTCCTGTACTACAACGGCGGAAAGATATGGAGCCTCCGGAAAGCCTACCTGTTTCACCTGCGCCTGACCTGCCATCATCATCGAAAAGACTTCCTGGTTTTAAACGTCCTGCACACCACCGAAGCCTTCATCCTTATCCTCCTTTTGGCCTTGTGGTCGGGCAGCCTATGGCTGCAGGCGATATGGGCCGGCATGATTTTCCATTATCTGTGCGATCTCTCCATGATGTTCCGCCGCCGCATCCTGCACGTGCGGGCCCATTCCCTGCTGGAATACTGGATCCGCCGCAGAAGGCTCGCCCAAGCCGGGCTTTCTCCCGACAACCCCTATCTCGACACCCTCAAGGACTTGCAAGCCGGCGCCGGGGGGCCGGGCGGCAATCCTTCTTTGATTGCGCTCTCCACCCCCTCGCCGGGCGCCGCCGCGCTTCCCGCGAAAACCTCCGGCCACATTGACTCAGTTATTGTTTGACAGGCCCAAAGGGCCATCCCGTTTTCCATGAACCGGCGCATTTTTTCATGAGCTCGATGTTCCTCGCCAACGCGCTCAACGCGCTGGTCAACGCCTCCTTTATTTTAATAGGCCTGACAAGCTCCCTGGTCGCGGCGCTCATAGCCATGAAATTAGCCCTCCTCGCTTGGGAGGAAATCACGCGCCGTTCGCTGCTGTGGATGAAGCCCGCTTTCGAAGACTGCCTCAAAAAACGCGCCCCGGCGCCTCCCGCGGCTTTTCGCCGGCTGCGCTGGCCGCGACGAAGCATTTTGCAGTATTTGATCATCTACCGCAGTTTCGGGCATACAGGCCGGGGCCTTCAGAGCATCGCCGGCGCCTATGAGTCGCTTGGATTCATCGAGACCGATCTAAAGCGGCTGCGCAGTTGGTTCTGGTGGGTTCGCGCCGAGGGCGCCAGGTGCCTGGGACAGATGCGGTCGCGGCGGGCCAAAGCGCGCTTGCTGGAAAGCCTTGGGGATCGCTCCGTCCCGGTCCGTCTCATGTCGGCCTGGGCGCTGGGGCGGATAGGGGATGCCGACAGCATCGAACGGATTTTAGAGGCCTTGGTCGGCTCTTCCAGAATCGCCGGCATGCGGCTTTCATCCACGGTTTTTGAGTTGGGAGAGAAGGCCGTGCGGCCGCTCATGCAATGCCTTGCGCACCCGGATTACCGGATCCGCCTTTTGGTGATTCATCTGTTGGGGGAACTGAAAGACCCCCGCTCGCTGCCCGCCATCCTTTCAAGAACGGAGCCCAAAGAGCATAAAGAGGTTCGCGTGGCGGCCTATAAAGCCTTAGGCACCATCGCCCACCCCTCGGCGGTGCCGGCGCTCGCCCGGGGACTTAAGGATATGCACTGGGAGGTGCGCGCCCAAGCCGCCCGGGGTCTTGGCGAAATCGGCGCTCCGCGAGCGGCAAAAATGCTGCGCCGCGCTTTGGAAGACCCGAAATGGTGGGTGCGCCGCAACGCCGGCGAAGCCTTGACCAAGATCAAACCCGAGGGGGAAAAAATGCTTCTGGAAGCGTACCGGAAAAGCTCCCGCTCCCCGGCCCGGGATATGGCGGAGCAATGGCTCGATGAAATTGGCTCTTTGCCTTCAATTTCTTAGCCTGGCCATTCTGGCCTACTTTCTTTTGGTCAGCCTGTACTACGTTTTTCTATTCCTGCTGTCCTTCATCAGCCTCCTCAAGCATCAACTGCACTCGCAGTTCGCCACGGCCAACGAGATTATGAAGGCCAAGATCACCCCGCCCGTCTCCATTTTGGCTCCGGCTTTCAACGAAGAAAAAAGCGTCGCGGCGAGCGCGCATTCCTTGCTGAATTTGACCTACGGCCTTTTTGAGGTCATCGTCATCAACGACGGCTCCAAGGACCGCACGCTGGAAATTCTCATTGAGGAATTCAAGCTTCAAAAAACGAGGCGCAACTACAACCCCCAAATTCCCACCCGGCCGGTGAGGGGCATTTACCGCTCCCCAACCTTCAAAAACCTATTGGTTGTGGACAAAGAAAACGGCGGCAAGGCGGACTCCTTGAACGCCGGCATCAACATCAGCGCCTATCCCCTGATTTGCAGCATCGATTCCGATTCTCTCCTGGAGCGCCAAGCCCTTCTGCGCGTCGTTCACCCTTTTATGGAAGCCTACACCCAGATGGTGGCCACCGGCGGGCTCATCCGCGTCGCCAACGGCTGCGGCTTCAACGCCGGCCAGGCGCTCTCAGTCCGCACCTCCGGAAAATGGCTGGTCAATTTTCAGATTCTGGAATATTTCCGGGCTTTCCTGACGGGCCGTATGGGACTGAGCATGTTTAATTGCCTTCTGGTGGTTTCCGGCGCTTTCGGCCTCTTCAAAAAGGAGCCGGTCATCGAGGTCGGCGGCTACCGGAAAGACGTCGTCGGCGAGGACATGGAGCTCGTCGTCCGCCTGCACCACCGCCTGCGCAAAAGCAAACGGCCTTGCGGCGTGGCCTTTATTCCGGACCCCGTGTGCTGGACCGAGGTGCCCGAAAGCCTCAAAATACTCAGCCGCCAAAGAAATCGCTGGCAGCGGGGGCTTGCGGAAAGCCTGTCCCTGCACTGGCAAATGCTGGGAAACCCGCGCTACGGCAGCGTCGGGTTGATCGCCATGCCTTATTTCGTCGGCATCGAGCTCCTGAGCCCGCTGGTGGAATTATTCGGCTACGCGACTTTTATATTCGGAATCTTCCAGGGGGCGATCGAGTGGAAAGCCTTTTTCGCCTTTTTGCTGCTCGCCGTCGGTTTCGGCCTGATCCTGTCGTTGTTGGCGCTGCTTTTGGAGGAGTTGGCCTTCCGGCGCTACCCCGGCGTCCGGGATTTGCTCCGGCTTATGCTGGCCGCCGTGTTGGAAAATTTGGGCTATCGCCAATTTATGGCGATTGTCCGCGCCCAGGGTCTATGGGACTGGATGCGGGGACGCAAAGCTTGGGGGGTCATGGAGCGCCGGGGAATCCATTGAATATCCCTACCCTCCCCAAAGGCAGGAAGCTCCCAACCCGAAACGATCAACGCGCCGGCCGCTTTGATTCCGGTTTTCCCGCAAATAAAAAGTTTCGATCCGCCATCCGGGCCAAAAGCGCCAGCTCGCTCCCGCGCCGTAGTGGGCGGCCTTGAAGCTGCCGGCGCCGCTCAGGCCGGCCTCAAAAGCTTCCTCCGCCCGCGCATACGACAGCCAAGGCTCGACCCGGCGCCAGCCCGACCAAACCGCCTTGGCGCGGACCGAGGATAAAACGCCGCTTTTGCCGCCCGCCCTAAATAAAGTTTGGGACGGAGAATAGGCGCAGCTCAGCGTCGCGTTTTTTCCGTACAGAAAAGCGGCGAAGTTCAGGGCGTAAACATCCGCCTCCCTGTAGCGGCGAAAGGACGCGCTTCCCTCAGCGGAAAAAGGAGGCTTCAGAGCGAGGCCGCCCTGCAGCAGCGCATGCAAGCCGGGCAAAAGCACGCCCCGGCGGGCGGCGCCCATTGTCCATCCGGCTTGGGCCCGCCTCCAGGAAAACTTCCGCGCGCCGCTTAAGGCGAGCGATGTGTCGCCGGTCTGAAAGCGGCGTTCGCGCCCCAACTCCAAGGCCGCGTCCCAACCGCGCAAAGCGCGGTCGCGAAAAGAAAAATGAAAGGCCTCGCCGTTGGGAGCAAAATTGTAGTTTTCGTGAAGAGTTTCCGCATGGAAGGCGTAGCGGCGCGGACGGTTCCATCGCAGATCGTCGAGCACGGATAAAATCCGCTCTTTTTCCTCCAAAATCTCGCCATCCCCGGAGTAAAGAACCGCTGCGCGCTCCGCCAGTTGGAGCGCCTCGTCATAGCGCCCCTGGAACCTTCTGAGCTGCGCAAAGCCGAGCAAGGCGTCCCGGTAATCGGGCTTTTGGGAAAGCGCCGCGGCATACTGCTCCTCCGCGGGAGCGTAGCGCCGCTCCCACGCCAGAGCCCGCGCCAGGGCGCAGCGCGCGTCCACATCCTCGGGAAAGTTCGTCAAGGTATTTTCAAGAAGCTCGATGGCCTGGGCGGTCCTGCCCGAGCGCATCATCCGCCGCGCCTCATCCAGGGGCGCCGCCCGCAGCCCCGCGCACAAGAAACCCCATAGAAGCAGGCAAAGCGCGAAGCGTTTTTTCATAAAACGGCCCAACCGGTCGCCTTATCTGGTAAAATTTCCATATGCCCCGCATCTTCTCCGATCCGGCGGTGACCGGCTACCAGGCGGCCGGACATCCCGAAGCCCCTTGGCGCGTTTCTCGAAGCGCCGAGCGCCTGAAGGCCGCCGGGCACAAAATCGAGCCGCCCGCGGCGGCGGCGACCGAAGAGGACCTGCGCCTGGCGCATGCCGAGGAGCACGTGACGGCGGTCAAAACCGGAAGCTATTTTGACGCGGACACGCCGCCGCATCCGGACATCTACCGCATCGCCCTGACCAGCCTCTCCGGCGCCCTCTCGGCCGCCGATTCGGCCCAAAAGGGCGAGCCGGCCTTCTCTCTCATGCGGCCGCCCGGACATCATGCCGGCAAAAACCGGATCGCCGGTTTTTGTTACTTCAACAATCTCGCCGTCGCCTGCTTGAAGGCCCTGCACGGCGGAAAATGCGCCCGCCTCGCCGTCTTGGATATCGACGTCCACCACGGCGACGGCACCGAGGAAATCCTCCTGGGCCGAGCGCCGTTTAGGTTCTGTTCGCTTCATCAGTCGCCCCTCTATCCGGGCACCGGACTTGAGAGCGTCGATAATTGCGTCAATATTCCGCTGCCTCCCGGCACGGCGGAAGACGACTACCTCCGCCATTTGGAGCCCGCCCTGCGCTCGCTGCTGGATTTCAAACCGGATATTCTCGCGGTTTCGGCGGGTTTCGACACGTTTAAAGAGTGCCCCATCGCCGCTTTCAAGCTGGATATCAAATCCTACCGCAAAATCGGGCGAATGCTCTCTGCAACCGGCCTTAAGCGCTTTGCCGTCCTGGAGGGCGGCTACGCCGAGGCTTTGCCGGAGATCATCGAGAATTTCCTGGACGGGTTTTTTTGACGCCCGGGCCGCCCCGGCCTTAAATTCCCATCTGCTCCATTTTTTTTAGGGTGTTTGCGACGTGCGTTCCGGACCAATACAGGCGGGCGCAAGCGGGACAGCGGAAAAATTCCACGGCATGCTCCCGCACGC
>JACQRQ010000231.1 GCA_016206405.1 Elusimicrobiota bacterium
CCTACCAGGAGGTTTTCGCGCGCTACGGCAGCGACAAACCGGATATGCGCTTCGGCCTGCCGATCCAGGATTGCACCGGCATCTTCCGCGCTTCCGGGTTTAAGATTTTTCGCCAAGCGGTCGACGGCGGCGGCGTGGTGCGCTTTCTGAAGGTCGCCGGGCGGTTTTCGCGCCAGGAAATCGACCGGCTTGAGGCGACGGTCAAAGAGGCGGGGGCCAAGGGGCTCGCGTGGATTATCTGGAAAGACGGCGGAGCGGAGTCTCCCATCGTCAAATTTCTTTCCCCAGAGGAGCTTTCCGCCCTCAAAGACCTGGCCGCGGCGCGGCCGGGAGACACTTTGCTCTTTGAGGCGGGTCCGGAAAAAGACGTATCGGCGCAGCTCGGCGCGGCGCGATGCGATCTCATCCGTTCTGGCAAGGCCGGCAAGCCCGCCACCGAATGGAACTTCACCTGGGTGAAGCATTTTCCCCTGCTGGAGCGGGACGCCGAGTCCGGGCGTTGGACATTTTCTCATAATCCCTTCACCGCGCCGCTGGAAGAGCACATGCATCTTCTGGACTCCGACCCCGGCGCCGCGTTGTCGCACCAATACGACCTCGTGGTCAACGGCGTGGAGCTCGCCTCCGGTTCCATCCGCAACCACCGGCGGCCGGTCCAGGAAAAGATTTTCAACCTCATGGGCTACAGCCGGGAGCAGATGCAGGAGCGCTTCGGGATGCTCTTGGACGCGCTGGACTACGGCGCCCCGCCCCACGGCGGCATCGCCTTCGGCTTCGACCGCCTGGTGGCCCTGCTTTGCAAGGAAGATTCCATCCGGGAAGTCATCGCCTTTCCCAAGACCCAAAGGGGAACCTGCCCGCTGAGCGAAGCCCCCTCCGCCGTTACGGCCAAACAGCTGCGGGAACTGCACATCACCCCTCTGGCCGCCGCGCCCGCGGAGCAAAACCAAAAGACCGTTCCCCGTTGACGTATGCCGAGCCGCCCGCGGCCGCTCAAACTCCGGGATATTTTTTGCCTCGGCCTCAACGCCATCGTCGGCAGCGGAATTTTCCTATTTCCGGGCTTGATGGCGGCCGAGGCCGGCCCCGCGGCGGTCCTGGCCTTCTTGGTGTGCGGGGCGCTGCTGATCACGGTCGCTCTCTGCTACGCCGAATTGGGCGGGATGTTTTCGGCCAACGGCGCCAGCTATCTCTATGCGCGCGAGGCTTTCGGAGCGGAAACCGGCTTTGGCGTGGGGCTGATCACCTGGGCCGCGTCGGTGCTGAGTTGGGCGGCGGTGGCCTCCATGCTGGCCTCGCACCTGGGCTATTTTCACCCCGCCTTTTCATCCGCCGCGGGGACCAAGGCCGTCGCGGCGGCGTCCATCTTGTTTTTTGCGGCGGTCAACTATAGGGGCGGCGTGCCCGGCGCATGGACCGTCAACGCGCTCACCGCCGCGAAAATTCTCCCCTTGGCCGCCTTCGTCGCGGCCGGCATTTATCGCCTCCAACCGGAGAATTTCCGCCCCTTCTTCGCCCCCGAACCCCATTTCGGCTACGCGGTTTTTCTGGCGCTGTGGACGCTGCAGGGCTTTGAGGTAGCCCCGGTGCCCGCGGGCGAAACCGCCGAGCCGCAGCGCAGCATCCCTTTGGCCACCGTGGGTTCGCTGCTCTTCGCCGTCGTTTTCTACGCCCTCATCGAAACCGTGGCGGTAGGGGTCTATCCCGGCCTGGCCTCCAGCCGGGAGAGGCCATTGGTCGACGCCGCCGCCTATCTTCTGGGGCCTTGGGCCGGCGGAGCGCTCGCTCTGGCCGGGGTGGTGTCCATGACCGGCTTCTTGGCCGGCGAGGCGCTGGGAGCGCCGCGCTATCTCTCGGCGCTGGGAGCGCAATCTTTTAAAATCCTGCGGCTGGACGCCGTGCACGCGCGCTTCGCGACGCCCCACCGCGCCATCGGCGCCACCGCGGCCGGCGCCGCGCTTCTCTCCGCGCTGTTTGATTTTTCGCGCCTTATCGATCTCACCAATTTGGCCATCGTCGTTCAATATTTCTTTTCCTGCGCGGCGCTGTGCGTTCTGCGCATCCGGCAGCCCGAGAGGCCCAGGCCCTTCCGCGTCGCCTGGGCGTGGCTGGTGGCGCCGGCGGGATGCCTGGTTTCGCTGTGGCTGATGACGCGGATATCCCTGATGGAAATCGTCTGGTCGGCCGTTCTGCTTTTTGCGGGCGTCGCGCTAAAGCGGGCCGCGGACTCCCGCGTCCCGTAGGAGCCCGGCGACCCGGCTGAGCACTTCCTCCGCCTCGAAGGGCTTGGACAAATAATCGTCGGCAGCGAGCCGCGCCTGCTCCTCGGGATCCTGCGGGGCGCAGGCGCTGAGCATCTGGATCGGGGTCGGGGCCAGGGCGGCGTCCAGCCGCACCCGCCGGCACACCTCCGTTCCCTCCGCGTCCGGCAAAAACCTGTCGAGCACGATGAGATCCGGCCGATCTTTAAAAACGGCGCGCAGGGCGCTTTCCACGTCCCCCGCTGAGAGCACGCGATAGCCTTCGCAGCGCAGCAGTTGCGCGAGGAAGCGGCGAATCCCGGGCTCGTCTTCAACCACCAGGATAAGCCTGTCGCGGCGTTCCATGCTAAAGCGTAGCGCCCCGGCCTCTCACGGCGCTCAACTTAAATTTAATTTACGCTTACATGCATGCGGCCGGGGACATCCTGGTGATATTTTTGCTAAACTGCCCCTCATGTTGAGAGCTTTTCGCCGGCCGGCGCTGGGGGTCTTCTTGATTTTGCTGGCCGCCTCCCCCCTTAAAGCCGAGACCGTTCCTCTTCCCGAGGGCTTGGACCGCCGCATCATCCAGGGCATCGATTACGTCTTTTCGATGGAGTTCGACGCCTCGGCCAAGGAGTACGACCTCGCCATCGAGGAGTTCCCGGAGCATCCTTACGGTTATTTCGGCAAAGCCGCCACGGAGTGGCTGCGCTATATGTACGCCACCGAGCAGAGCCAGACCGGCTTCGTCAAGCTTTTTGAGAAGAACGTCGATTTGGCCTACCAAAAATCCCAAAGCTGGCTCGCCGCCCATCCCGGCGACGCCCACATCCTGCTGGGCTTGGGCGGCATCTACGGACTTAAGAGCCGCTGGTCCATGGTGCAATGGCACTGGATCGCGGCCTATCTCAATGGGCGGAAAGCGATTCAATTTATCCGCAAAGCACAGGAGGCCGATGCCGGGCTTTACGACGCCTACCTGGGCGTGGGGATGTACGACTACTACAGCGATTCCTTGCCGCGGGCCATAAAAATTTTGAGCAAAATCCTGCTCATCCGCGGAGACCGGGAACGGGGCTTGGAAGAAATCCGTTTGGCGGCCGACAAAGGGCACTTCACCAAAATCGCCGCGAAGCTGGTGTTGATTGAGATTTACACCGAGGATTTGTGGGGCGGCAAGAACCCGAAGGAAGCCGTCAGGCTCGTGGCCGAGGTGCGGCAAAGATATCCCGCCAGTCCCTTATGGATGTCGACCGAAATCGTCTGCCTCTATGAAGCCGGCGATTTTAACGCCCTTCTGCCGGCCGCTTCGGCTTATCTCGAAGCGGTCAAGGAGCATTGGC
Organism: Elusimicrobiota bacterium; assembly: GCA_016206405.1. GTDB lineage: Bacteria > Elusimicrobiota > Elusimicrobia > O2-12-FULL-59-9 > O2-12-FULL-59-9 > O2-12-FULL-59-9. The sequence goes on from JACQRQ010000231.1 coordinate 3,587, forward strand.
GGAAGTATCATGAGGCGATGTTGTCGAAAGCCCATGTGGCCGTCGGCACCGCTTACTGGGCGTTAGGAAAGAAAGAGCAGGCCATGGCGGCTTTCCGCGACGGCGTGGCGGCCATGGAGCAAGCCGGCAAGCCCACGCGCTGGGGACTCTGGTCGCAAATCCGGCTGGGCCAATTGCTCGATATGGAAAACAAGAGGGAGGAGGCGCTGCGCTGCTATAAGGCGGTGCTCAAGGCTCCGGACCTCTGGAAACTGCATGAGACGGCCCGGCCTTGGCTCAAAAAACCTTTCACCGGCCAAGAGCCGATCGGTCCCCTCCCTCCGCCGTAGTCTCGAGCGCTACCCAAGCTTGGTGGCGCGCATGACATCCCGGATTAAATCTTCGGCTTCGGTGCGGTTGGTCAGGACGATGCCGCGGTAATGCGGATAATTGGCCTCGTCGTAAACGGAAAGCGCGTTGTCGAAGCTGCGGATCGCGTCCTCCAACACCTTGAGGCTTTCATCGCCCGTCGTGTGGCTTCCCAAGCTGCGCAGGGCGTTCCCTAAATTATTGTGGGTTCCGGCCCACTGCTGCGGAAGCTCCTTCTGGGTGTAAACCTCCAGGGCGTTGCGGTAGGCGTCCACGGCCTCTTTAAGAAGGCCCGCGCCTTGCTCGCCCTCGGATTGGGTCGCCAGGTCGTTTAAGGTGTTTCCGAGGTTGTTCTGGGTCATGGCCCAGTCCTGGGGAAGCTCGTTTTGAGTGCGCACTTTGAGCGCTTGGCGATAAGCCTGCACCGCTTCGCTCAGCAATTTATTGCCGGCTTCGCCGCGCAGTTGGGCGCCGAGGTCTCCCAACGCGGCCCCCAAATTGTTCTGGGTCATGGCCCAGTCCTGGGGAAGCTCGTTTTGGGTGCGCACTTTGAGCGCGTTGCGGAAAGCCTCCACCGCTTGCTGCAGAAATTCGGCGCATTGCGGACGGCCGCGCAGGCGGAGCGCGAGGTTCCGGAGGGTGACGCCCAGATCGTTTTGCGTCGTGGCCCATTGCTGGGGGATGTCCCCCTGCGTGCGGACGCGGAGCACGCCCTGATAGGCCTCCACCGCCTCCGAAAGCAGGTCTTTGCCTTCCTCGCCGCCGAGGCGAGTGCCCAGGTCGTTCAAGGTGTTGCCGAGATTGTTCCGGGTGACGGCCTGTTCCAGGGGAAAGGTTTTTTCCGTGCGCACGCGCAATGCCTTGCGGTAGGCTTCCACCGCTTCCCTGAGAAGCTTGTTGCCTTCCTCGGCTCCCAGCCGGACTCCGAGGTCGTTGAGCGACACGCCGAGGTTGTTTTGCGCCATGGCCCAATCCGCGGGATGGGTCTCGAGAGACAGCACCGCGAGGGCATTTTGATATTTTTCCGCCGCCTCGCGCAGCAGAGCGTTGCCGTCCTCGCCGCGCAGCCGGGTGCCAAGGTTCCTGAGGGTCACCCCGAGGTTGTTTTGGGTGGCCGCCCAGTCTTCCGGAAATTCTTTCTGAGCGGGCAGCAGCAGCGCGGCGCGGTACACCTCGGCCGCCTCGCGAAGATAGGCGATGCCCTCGGCGGGATGGGCGAATCGGCCCAAAACGGAAAGGGCGATGGCGCGATTGAAGCGGGAGGCCATCGCCACAGAGTCTCCCTCCAGAATCAGCGGTTGAGGCGCGGGACTCTGCAGTTGCTGGTAGGCATCTATCGTCGCCCGAAGGTATTTTTGGGGGTTGGACACCTCCTGCGACCTTCTCTGCAGGCAAAGGGCGCGGTAAAAATGCCCCTCGCCGGTTCTCACCCGCTCGAAAATTTTGATCGCCCGCTCCAAGAGGTTCACGTTGTAATAGGCAAGGCCGTTGGCCAAATTCAAAAGCGCGGCGGGCAGGTCGGCTGGAAATTCCGGCAGAGGCAAATGCCTGGGCTGCGGAGAAATGAATTCGCCCATCCGGCGCAGGGCTATGGGGGTCCTCTCCGAGCAACGGGTGACCGTCAGGCGCGCGCTGATGAGAAGCTTCCCCTGCTCCTTGCGAACGTCTCCCCAAAGGATCAGGTGGGCTCTGCCTTCCCGGCTTTGGCTCAGCCGCAGGACGGACTGCCGCCTTTCGCGCTCGTCCTTGCCGGTCACCGGCCGGGAAAGGTATTTGACCTGCAGCGGGACGCCTTCCGACTGGCTGTCCATCAGGCGGCGCCCGATTTGGCGGGAGATGTCCGCGGACTCCTTCTGCGTCTCGGGATTGGCGGGGAGGAAAGGGGCCACGGCCACGACCAAAATGTCCTCCGGCAAAGAACCGGGCTTAAAAAGCCACCAGAAGACCACAAACAGGGCGCTCGACGTCCAGAAAAACCAATGCGTCAGGACCTGGCCGTTCTCCAAACCGAAATAGTTCTTGGCGGCGTAGTAGGCGGCCGGAATCCCCGCCAATGGGAATAAAAGCGCCCAATGCTTGCTTAGCAACCGCACGCTGACGGAGATGCCTCCGGATTCCCCCATGCTATTTTCCTCGCGAAATATCATGCCTAATATTAGAGTCGTTTTTCAATAGGCCGGCCCCTTTCCTGCGTGCGCAACCGCTATTTAATATAATGGACCAGATGAAAATCGTTTTGGCGCAGATCAATACCACGGTGGGGGACATCCGCGGCAATATGGACAAAATCTGCGCATGGACCCGCCGCGCCTCCGCCCAAGGGACGGATTTGTGCGTTTTTCCGGAGATGAGCCTGACGGGATACCCCCCCTTGGACCTTTTGGAGCAAAGGGATTTCGTGGCGGCCAACCTGAAGGCTCTCAACAGCCTGGCGCGCTGGAGCGGAAAAACGGCCATCCTCGTCGGCTACGTGGACTTCAACCCCCGGACCGGCGGGAAGCCCCTGCACAACGCCGCGGCGCTTCTGCACCGCGGCCGGCTGGCCGCCAAGCGCTTCAAGACGTTGCTTCCGGCCTACGACGTATTCGACGAGGCCCGCTATTTCGAGCCCGCGCGCGCCAATGCTCCGGTCCCGTTCCGCGGCGAAAGGCTGGGCATCAGCATCTGCGAGGACGCCTGGAACGACGCCACGTTTTGGCCCGACCGCCGCTATCCTCTCGACCCGCTGGAGATACAAAAACGCCAAGGAGCGAGCATGCTCATCAATATCGCCGCCTCCCCGTTTTGGCGCGGCAAGAACCGCTTTCGAGGGCGCATGTTCAAAAGCCACGCCGTGAAGCTCGGCCTGAGATCTTATTTCTGCAATTTGGTAGGCGGCAACGACGAGCTGATATTTGACGGCCACAGCCTGGCCTTCGACGCGCGCGGCCGCCTGCTGGCCCAAGGCGCCTCTTTCGAGGAGGACTTTGTGTCCGTGGACCTCGCGGAGGGGCGGCCCCGCCCGGCGCCTCCCCTTCTCGGCGACGCGGAAGAGATTTACCTCGCCTTGGTCGCGGGCCTCCGGGACTACGCCCGAAAATGCGGCTTTGAGACCTGCCTTCTGGGCCTCAGCGGAGGGATAGACTCCGCCGTCGCCTGCGCCTTGGCGTGCGCGGCGCTGGGGCCAGGCAAAGTCATCGGCGCGGCGATGCCCTCCATGCACTCTTCCGAAGAGAGCCTGCGGGACGCGCGCCGCTTGGCCGAAAATCTGGGCGCGCGCTTTATGACGCTGCCCATCACCGGCATTTATCGCGCCTGCATGGAGGTCCTGGAGGCCCCTTTCAAGAGCCTGCCGGAGGACGTCGCCGAACAAAATCTCCAGGCCCGCATCCGCGGGAACCTTTTGATGGCCCTTTCCAACAAATTCAACTCGCTCTTATTGTCCACCGGCAACAAATCCGAACTGGCCACCGGCTACTGCACCCTCTACGGAGACATGAACGGCGGCCTGGCCGTCCTCGGCGACGTGCCGAAGATGGCCGTTTACGCCTTGGCCGCCCATATCAATCGCGAGAAGGAGATTATTCCGAGGGAATCGATCCTGAAGCCCCCCTCCGCGGAGCTCAAACCCGGCCAAACGGACCAGGATGATTTGCCGCCTTACGCGGACTTGGACCGCGTCCTGGAAGCCTACATCGAAAAACGGCGCTCCTTGAAGGAAATCCAGAGGATGAAGATTCTCCCGGCGGGCGAAGTACGCCTCATCCTCGAGCGCGTCAACCGCAACGAATACAAGCGCCGCCAGGCGCCCCCCGTCCTAAAAATCACCCCCAAAGCCTTCGGCATCGGGCGCCGGATGCCCATCGCCCGGGCGTTCTAGATCGGCATAGGTCCAAAGGCCTAGAAGGGCCTAGGCCCGCAGACCCTGGCTGCGCGCCGCCATCCGCATATACTAATAATATGAAGCCCATCCACATAAAAAAGATCGCGACGTTGGCTCTCTCAGCTCTCCTGGCCATGGCCCCCGTGGCGCAGGCCGCCCCGCAAATCGGCAAAGGCCCGGCGCCTTCCAATTCCATCCAGCGTTATCGCCAGCTTTCGGAGCACGGGCGGATGAGGCTTATCAGCAATACCGCGGAGTTGAGCCGCTATCTCAAAGAGGTCGGGCAATTCGCCAAATATCTCCCCGAGGCGGCGGCCAAGCTGCCGGCCCTGCTTCAAACCCATGAGCGGCTGATGGGATCCGTGGTCGTCCAGAAAAACGGCGCTTTCATCGAATTTAAACCCATCCGGGGCCCGCCGCAGAACCTGGTTCAGGTGCCCCTCTCCCCCGTGGAGGAGGACAGCCAGGACCCGCATTACAACCACCTGCGCGCCATGTTCGACGGAACCGGCGACCGCCCTCTGGCGGAGCTCTCGCGCAGGGCCTCCTCGGTGGAAAGAGATTTGATGAGCGGAATCGCCGTCTCGATTCCGGCCGTGGCCGACGCTTCGGGTTTAAGCCCGGTGGATTTGGAGCCCGGCGCCTCCCCGCGCCGCCGGGAAGCCGTCTTC
>JACQRQ010000212.1 GCA_016206405.1 Elusimicrobiota bacterium
AGCGGGATCACTCTTTCAATGATTGTCTCGAGGGCGACGCGAACGTCGGAACGCAAACCGCGCATATCCTGTCCGTTGAAAAATTGCTGCTCAAGGAAGAGCGGAACCGCATCGCCGATCTTCAGGCGATGGAGCAGGAACGCCTGCGGCGGCTCCAGGAGCCGCCGCAGTGAGCAGCCAAGCGCCTTCGCCCGACGCGCTGGTCGCCGACTTATGCTACCGCAATCTCAAGGATCACGTCATCGAGTCCACCGGCCTGGCCTATTATTTGGACAAGGATTTGCAATTGGCCGAAAAAGTCGGCAAGCGCTTGTCCGAGTTGAATATGCCGAACTGCTCGGCATACTTGGCCCGTCTGCGAGACGGGCAGGCGGGCGAGATGGAACTTGACGAGCTGGTCGCGGACTTGACGATCGGGGAGACCTATTTCTTCCGCCATGAGGAGCAGTTCGAGGCGCTTCGCCGAACCATATTGCCGGATATCATCCGGAAAAACGCGGCGCGGCGGCAAATCCGCGTGTGGAGCGCCGGGTGCTCCACGGGAGCGGAGGCCTATTCCATCGGCATCATGCTTCGCCGCGAATTCGCGGGTCTGCTTGCCGGCTGGGACGTCAGCATCCTGGGGACCGACATCAACAGAAAATTCCTGGCCCAGGCCCGAGAGGGCCGATTCGGAGATTGGGCGCTGCGCGCCACGCAGGAGGACATCAAGGGGTCCTGTTTCTCAAAATCCACGGGCGCTTGGCGCTTGCGCGACGAATACCGGGACGGTATTTCCTTCCAATACCACAACTTGGTCAAGCACCCTTACCCCTCGCTGCTGCACAATCTGACGGCGTTCGATCTTATCCTGTGCCGCAACGTCATGATTTATTTCAGCCGGGAAGTGATCGGCGGCTGCGTAACCCGCTTTTGGACCTCGCTGGTTGACGGAGGATGGCTGGTGGTCGGCCATGCGGAGATGAACCCCGAGTTCTTCCGCGCTTTTCATACGGTCAGTTTTCCAGGCACGGCGCTGTTCGAGCGCGCTGAGATTGCGCCGGAACAGCCGCAGCTCCCAAGCAATGGTTGGATGTCTGAGAGAGCCGCCCCAAACGCCGTCCCGTGGCAGCCGCCATCCCTTCCGGATCTTCCGCTCCTCCTCAGGCGGCAGCCCATGGCTCCTCCGGACGCTTGGCCATATGGTCAGGGAGCGAGCGCCATAACGGCCCAGATTCGGGACCTCGCCGATCGCGCTCGCTGGGAAGAGGCAGCCGGGCTATGCCGGACATTGATAGACAAAAACAAATTAAACCCGATCGGCCACTTCTACTATGCGCTGGTCCTGGATCAGATGGGCCGCGCTCAAGAAGCCGAGGGCGCGCTCAATCGCGCCATTTATCTGGACCGGGATTTTGTGCTCGCCCACTACCACAAGGGCCTGCTTCTGCAAAAAGTGAAGGACCTGGCCGGAGCCGCGCGCTGTTACCGCAACGCGCTCAATTTGCTGGGCGCTATGAGCCCGGGCCGCAGATTCTCGGAGGCCGACGGTATCGCGGCGGCCGACCTCTCCGAGCTGGCTCAAATGCAGTTGGACATTCTGGAAGGCCCATGAGCGCCAAACGCATCGACTGGGAGCAGATCAAGCGCAGGCTGGCCGAGGCCGAGAAGAATCTTGCCGCCTCGCTGGAATTCGATGAGCGGCGCAAGAAGGATTTGCTTCAAAGGCGCGCCGAATACTTCGCGGCCAGAAGAGACGCGCCTACCGGAGCGGAGGAGACGCGGTCCGTCATGGTTTTCCTTCTTGGAAACGAGCGGTACGCCGTGGAATTGCAGCGTCTGCGTCAAGTGATTTCTCCGGATAATCTGACGCCGGTCCCGGGATCTCCCCCAGGGATGCTCGGCGTCATGAATTTTGGCGGCGAGGTGGGCACTATTTGGAGCCTGGCTCACTTGTTAAATCTTCCCAAAGCCGAGAGCGGCGCCGAGCGCCACGTGATTGTGCCAAGAGCCGGTTTCGATGCCGGTTTTCTCGTCGACTACGTGGAGGAGAGGCGGGAAATAGATGCCGGCGAAACGCTTTCCGCAGACGAGATGGAAGGCACGCTGCCGAGCCGATTCCTCAAGAGCCTGACCCGGGATAAAATTCATCTCCTGGATATGGAAGCTATTCTTGAAAGTGTTTTTTCCGCCGGCATGAACGCG
>JACQRQ010000220.1 GCA_016206405.1 Elusimicrobiota bacterium
CCACTGGAGCCGCCGCTGCCATGAGGCCACCGGCCCGATCCGCTGGGTGCTCGAAAATCGCTACGGCTTCGATGAATTTTTCCTTCTTTTCGCCCGCGCGGGCGATTGGATCAGCGCCGCCCTCAATTGGTTCGACAACCAAATTTTGGACCGGCTGATCGTGGATGGATTCGGCGCGGCCGCGCTGCTGATTTCGCGGGTCAAGAACTGGTTCGACAACGTCGTCATCGACGGCGCGGTGGATGGCACCGGCTATACGACCCAGCACGTCGGCGGGGTCCTGCGTTTGGCGCAGACGGGATACGTGCAGAATTATCTGCTTTATGTCGCTTTGGGCGTCAGTTTGATCGCCGTTTTGATGCTGATTTGAGGGAGGATACCATGGGCCTTTTAACGCTGACGATGATCATTCCGCTGGCCGGCGCGGTGCTGGTGCTTTTGCTGCCGGACAATTCCAAGAAGGCCATCCACGGCGTTTCGCTGGGCGCCACGGCGTTGTCGTTCTTGGTCAGCGTCTATCTGTTTGTGGTATTCGACCGGAGTTCCAGCGGCATGCAGTTCGTCGAGAGGGCCAACTGGATTCCGGCGTTCGACATTCACTATTTTTTCGGCGTCGACGGCCTGTCCATGCCCCTGGTCATCTTGACCACCCTTCTTTCCTTCGTTTCGGTGATCGCCTCCCTGGGCATCGACAAACGAATCAAGGAATATTTTTTCTGGTTTCAACTTCTGGAAGCGGGCATGCTGGGCGTTTTCATGAGCCTGGATTTCTTCCTGTTTTACGTTTTCTGGGAAGTGATGCTCGTGCCCATGTATTTTTTGATCGGCGTGTGGGGCGGTCCGAAGAAGGAATACGCCAGCATCAAGTTCTTCCTGTATACGCTGTTTGGCAGCGTCTTTATGCTGTTGGCCATGCTGGCCCTTTATTTCTCCTCGTCGCCGCGCACCTTCGATCTGCTCGAATTGGCCAAGCAGCACCCGGCTTGGAGCCGGGAATTCCAAATTTGGGTGTTTTTGGCTCTGTATGTGGGCTTCGCGATCAAGGTCCCGGTTTTCCCCTTCCATACGTGGCTGCCTTTGGCGCATGTGGAGGCGCCTACGGCCGTGAGCGTCCTTCTGGCGGGGGTGCTCCTCAAAATGGGCGTCTACGGATTTTTGCGGGTTTCCTTTCCCATCCTGCCGGCGGCGACGACTTGGTTCATGCCTTTCCTGGCGGCTCTGGCGCTGGTCAACATCGTCTACGGAGCCTTCTGCGCGATGGCCCAGACCGACATGAAGAAGATGGTGGCCTATTCCTCGGTCAACCATATGGGCTACTGCCTGTTGGGGCTGGCGGCGGCGTCGGCGACCGGGTTTAACGGCGCCGTATTTCAAATGATCACTCACGGGGTGATCACGGGCTCGCTCTTCCTGCTTGTGGGCGTCATCTATGACCGGGCGCACACCCGCGACATCAACGTCTTCGGGGGGCTGGGGGCCAAGCTGCCGGTTTTCACCGGCTTGATGACGGTGGGCTGCATGGCTTCTTTGGGGCTTCCGGGTTTGGCGGGTTTTGTAAGCGAGTTCCTGTGCTTCTTGGGCGGTTTCGGGTCGTGGAGAATCGTCACCGCCTTCGCGGTCCTCGGCATCTTGATCACGGCGGCCTTTTTCCTGCGGATGATCCAGAAGGTTTTTCTGGGCCCGCTCAACAGCCAGTGGGCGCATTTGGAGGAGATCAGCGCGCGGGAGTTGTACGCCATCGTTCCCTTGACGATTTTGACGATTGTTTTGGGAATATGGCCGCGCTTGGCCCTGGACATGATGAACCCGACGGTCACGCAGATCGCCGCCATTTTCAAGTAAGCCATGGAAAATATTTTCCTGCTTTTGCCTGAAATAGTTCTTTCCTTATTCGCCCTCATCCTGCTGTTCACCGATCCGTGGGCGGAGCGCAAGAGCGCCCCGGTCGTGCTCAATATCGGTCTCATCGGCGTGGGAGCGGCTCTGCTGGCGCTGGGCCACGTCACGGGGGCGTCCGCTTTCTCGGCGGGCACGCTGTGGGTGCTGGACCCGGTCGCCGTGGTCTTTAAAACGATCGTCCTGGTGGCGACTTTCGCGGTTCTTTTTCTTTCGATGGACTACCAGTCCCTTCCCAGGAGGCATCTGGGCAGCTTCGCCAGTCTCGCGCTGTGGTCGGCGGTGGGAATGATGGCCATCACCGGCGCGGTCGACTTGCTGCTTATTTTCGTGGGATTGGAGCTGGTGAGCCTTTCCTCCTTCATCCTGGCGGGATTTGATCGCCCCAACCTGAAATCCAGCGAGGGCGCCATCAAGTATTTTCTCATCGGCGCGTTTTCCTCGGCGATCATGCTCTTCGGCATCTCGCTTTTTTACGGCGCGACGGGAACGACCAAGCTTCTGAGCGTCCTGCCCGTCTCCACCCCGCTTTTTGTGCTCGCGCTCATCCTGATCACGGTGGGATTCGGTTTTAAAGTCTCCATGGTTCCATTCCATCTCTGGGTTCCCGACGCCTACGAGGGAGCTCCCACGCCGGTGACGGCGTATTTGTCGGTCGCGCCCAAGGTCGCCACGCTGGCGGTGATGCTGCGGGTCTTCACCGTGCTCGTGCCCCACGCCGGGGTGCATATGACGGGGCTTTTCACCGTCCTGTGCGTGCTGACGATGACGGTCGGCAATCTCACCGCCATTTTCCAGGACAACGTCAAAAGGCTGCTCGCCTATTCTTCCATCGCCCAAGCCGGATATATGCTGATCGGCTTCGTCGTGGCGACCCCGCTCGGCCAGCAGGCGGTGGTCATTTACTCCGTGGCGTATTTGTTCATGAATTTCGGCGCCTTCGCCGTCGCGACGGTCGTCGGGGAAAGGGAGGGCTCTTACGAGCTCTCCGCTTTTGACGGCATGGCCCAGAGGAATTTGGGCATGAGCTTGCTCATGGTCTGCTTTTTGCTTTCTCTGGCCGGAATCCCGCCTTTGGCGGGATTCATCGGCAAGTTTTATATTTTTTCCTCCGCCGTCAATGCCGAATTGTACTGGCTGGCCTTGGCCGGGCTTCTCAACAGCGTGGTATCGGTGTATTACTACCTCAGGATCGCCTACCACATGTTCTTCGTGCCGCCTTCCAAGCGCGCCCCCATCAACGTCGGTTTTTATTGGTCCGGGACGATCGTCCTCGCCGCCGCCGGAACTCTCCTTCTGGGCATTTTCCCGCAGCCTTTCATGGAGTATATCCAGCTTTCGACGAAATTCCTGCCCTAAGGGCCTGTCAAACAATAACTGAGTCAATGTGGCCGAGAGGATTTTGACCCAGGGCAAGGCGCGAAGAGCGAGCATGCTTGAAAAGCATGTAAGCGATGAGCAACGCCGCCATGGGGCGAAAGCCTCCGGCCCCTTCGGGGAGGGCCTATTTTGGGCGATTTCTTCGTTGCTCGGTCGG
>JACQRQ010000222.1 GCA_016206405.1 Elusimicrobiota bacterium
TATCGTTTTTCGAGTAGGGCCTTGTTGAACGGCGCCGTATTTATCCAACGGGGTCGGCAAGGTCGGGGCCAGTCCGTGAGCAAATCGGAGACGATGGTCATCCGTCAGCCGATACAGCACGGCGGTTTGATAAGCCGCCTCCAAGCCGCCCGTATCGGAATCCTCCAGGGCGCCGGCTAAGGTGACGGTCAGCGACCTCGACGCCTTCATTGATTGGTGAATAAACCCCCTATATACCTCATTGCGTTGCCTCGGCTCCCCGGGAAAAAATTGGGTGGATTCGGCGCTGGCATAGCGGTAACTGGCGCCCCAGGTCGTGTGCATGCGGTCCTCTCCCCAACCTATTCGATGAAGGACGTCTAAATCGTACTGCAGGTTTCGGATATCAACAGAATCCCCGTCATCGGTGTCGTCATTGCGCGCCGCCATGACCTCCAACGTTGAGTTTGTTCCCAACGATCTTTCCATCTTCAGCATCTGAAAATGCGATCGGAAGCGATCTTGAGAAGGAACGCCGGTCACGACATTATCCCCCAATGTATCCCAGGAGCCCCCGGCAAAGAGCTCCAAAGACGTTGCGTCATCGGGGGCCCAAGCTCCCCGGAAATTTCCTTTATTTGAAAAGAGAAAATCATTCGCTCGAACGCCTGAGGGCACTACAGTCCCAGCCTGTGCCCGATGAGTGTGACTGAAGCGATAACTGAAGTCTTTCAGGGCTCCTTCCCCCATGGCCTCCGCGCGACGAATGCCCTGGCCGCCTCCTAGAGCGCTTGCAGAAGCCATAGACGCCTTCCCCGGTTTCTTGGTGATTATATGGATTGTCCCCAATGCGGCGTTGGAATCAAAAAGGGCCGCGCTGGGTCCGCGCACAATTTCGATACGCTCGATGTCCTGAAGCTGAACTTGGAGCTGCTCCCAGTTGGCGTTGGACCTCAAAGGCGTGATGACGCTCCGGCCATCTATCAGGATAAGGATTTGTCGAACTAAACTCCGTGGCCGGGGAAAGCCGCGGACACTGACCATTCCCATTCCGCTAAATCCCTGAGGATTCATGTCCAGAACGTCCATTCCGACCCGAAAGCGAAGCAAATCCCAAAGATTGAGGGATCCCGAGGCGCGTATCTCTTCTTCCGTTATAACGTCGACGGGAAGAGGCGTGTCGCGCGCGGATTGCCTCCGGCGCGAAGCGGTGATGACCTGGGCTTCCTCCTCGAAGAATTGCAGCGCCTCGTTGCCCGCCGCCGATGCGCCGAAAAGGTTGGACGAGAGCGGGCAAGCCATAAGAAGCAATCTCAACATTCTACACATATTATTATACATTTTATAAAGATTACCATGTGATCATGCCGTCCACTCCTGCGCTTTCCCCCCGGACTGACCCGCGGCGGGTTTCCGCGATTCGTCGAACGATCGGATGGGGGCGTTAGAAACCATATCGCAGATCCATTCTGAGGCTCCTGCCCGGATGCTCTATGTCATATCCCCCGCGCGCGTAGTTGGGATTAAAGGATTGGACATCGAAGACATTGTAAACTCCCACCATAATGTCCATGGGCAAATCGCGCGTCGAAAGGACGAGGTTGACCTTATCATAGGCGCCTAGTAGGTCTCTGCGCAGGGCAGACGCAAGATCAGCTTGGTAGTTGGCGGGACGATTCCTCCTGCCCATGTGCTGCACGATTGCGTAGATATTTAGATGCCGCGCCACGGTTGCGTTCGCGCCCAAATTAAACATCTCCGGGGCCACGTCAGGCATATCGTTGCCATTTTCATCATGCGCTCGCAGGAAGGTGTAGTTGAAGAAGGCGTAATCCCGCTTTCCCCATTGGTAGCGCAATTCGGGTTCCATGCCGTGGAAGTAATATTTACCGATATTAGCGTACTGCAGCGTCGCAGGGTTCGGGGCCACAAAATCGGCAATCTTATTGCGATAGAGGGATAGGTTGGCCTGCAGCGACGTAGCGGGCAGGTATTTCAACTCTAATTCGAACGTCTCTATCCGTTCCGGCCTTAGATTGGGGTTCCCATCGTCTTCTTTGGGAATCTCTGTGATATAGAGTTCCCGGAAGGTGGGGGCCCGGAAGGCCCTCCCATAGAGGAGTTTGGCGGACCACGATCTGTCGGGGGCCAATATTAGGGAGGCCCGTGGGCTAATCTGACCTCCGTACTGATCGTGCCGGTCCTGCCGGACGCCGGCCGTCAGGAACAGGAAAGGCCGTATCTTCCAATGATCCTCCATAAAAATTCCGTAGTTGCTCCTCTGGGGATTTTGTGGGGTGCTGAAGCGGTTTAAAATTTCTTTGGGGTTGGCCACCTTGGCGTCAATTTTAGTTCTACGGATTTCCCGCCCTTTTTCGTTCTCAAAGTCAAAGCCGGTGGTGATGGCATGATTCCTGAAGCGGGTAAACTCCGCCAGAATCCCGGCCCCGATCACCTGGGTCCTTTCGGTGGCATCATCGATAGATTTTAGGGTGACGCCATCCGTTTTGAACTTTCTTCTTGAGTTGCCCCAATCAAACAGGTTGTAATAGGAGCGCGCGGTCAGGGAAAGCCCCTCGTCCAGAGGATGCGCCCATTGGAGGTTCAGTAGGGTTGTGTTGTTGGTGAAGGCGCGGGTCTCCAAATCGGGCTGTTCCGGTTCGTCCGTCTGAAAAATGGAGTGGTAGGCGCCCAGGGTCAACCCGCCTGAAAAAAACCTAAGGTTCATGTTCTTGAGTCGGTTCGGATCTCGTCTCGTCGTGCCGGCGCCATCCGCATCTCTATCGTGACTGTCGCCATTGCTGTCATAAAAAGTGCCGGAAAAAACCGCTCCTCCCCAATCCGCCTGTCTACCCATGGAAACGCTATACCTCCGGCTATTCCAACTCCCCAAGCCTGCGGTCGCCGAGGCCTGAGTCTGATCCTTGGGCTCCTTTGTAATCAGGTTGATGACCCCCCCCATGGCGTTGGCGCCGTACAGGACGGAAGACGGCCCCTTGATGATTTCGACCCTCTTGACGTTGGTCAGGGGCAGCTCCTCGTCGATTGGATGCTGACCGTAGATAAGTTCCTTGAAAGGGAACCCATCGATCATAAGCACGGTTTTGTCGTTATAGACCGAAGTGGTCCCGCGTATCCAAATCTTTTCGCCCCCCTTTCGATGCGTGGTGATTTGTATGCCGGGGAGCGTGCTGAGAAGCTCGCTGAGGGTCCGGGCGCCCGAATCCCTAATTTGTTGCTCCGCAATAATCGTGATGTTGGAAGGCGCCTCGGCCAGCGGTTCCGACCGCCGCGAGGCGGTGATGACCTGCGCTTCTTCCTCGAAGAATTGGAGCGCCTCGTTGCCCGCCGCCGAGGCGCCGAAAACTTCGGCGGAGACAAGGCCGATGACAAGATAGATGCGAAAAATTTTTCTGCAGGTATCCATTACTCGGCCTTTTCCCCGCCGGCCCCGAATTGAAGGGCCAGCCCTGCCTGGTAGGTCCTCGGCACGACCAAGCCTTCCGGAAATTCCACGTGCCTTGATCGCGTCATATTCTGGCAGGCCACGAACCATTCCATGCCCGGCTTGGGTTTGAAGGCCAGGCGGCCGTCCACCCGCCAATAGGCGTGAACGTCGAGGGTCCGGCCGGTGGCTTGGGAATAGAGGGCGTGAGCGTCCTGATATCCGGCATTGAGGCCCAGAGAAAATCCCCGGCCCAGAGCCGCGGCCCCGCCGAAGTTCAACTTGTGGGGAGGGGTTCCCCGGACGACATTGGTTTTCCCCTTCGCGTCCGAGATGCTCTCGTAGGTGTAATTGGCATAGACCGAGCGCATCGCGTCCCACCGATAAGTCCCTTTAACCTCCGCTCCCCGGGCCAGGGCTTTGTTTTCGTTGTCGAAGGATAAGGTCAGCAGCGTCGAAGGGACGGACACGAAACTCTTGACGATGGTCTCGCCCAGGGCATCGATATCCATGTAGAACACATTGGCCTCCAAGAGAAGGCGCCTATCCGCGAAGGACCCTTGGTAGCTTGCCTCATAGGAGCGCAATCTTTGCGGCCTCATCGCCGGGTTGCCGACCAGAAGAACTTGGGACGTGGCCTGCTGATTGGCGGCTTTCTGATAGAGCGTCGGAATGGTGGGCGCCAGGCCATAGGACGCTCTCAAGACATGATTTTGCCTCGGCGTGGCGACCGCCGCGAACTGATAGGCCGGCTCGGCGCCTCCCGTATCCGAGTCTTCAAGAGAAAAAGCGCCGATAAGATTTAAGCGCGGCAGGACTTGCCAGGACTGGCTCGCAAACCCGCGCAGGACGGCATTCTTCTGCGCGGGCCGCCCGGCGAATATTCCGGCCGAATAGACGCCGGTATAACGGAAGCCGGCGCCATAAACCGTATGCATCCGGCCGCTCATCGAGTCCAGGTTATGAGCAATCTCTCCGTCGTATTGATATTCTCTCACGTGGAGAGGGCCCTGAAAGAGGGGATCAAACGTGCGGCTGTCGTCACGGCGCGCCAAGAGGGCGTGTATGGATGAGTTCGGGCCGGCGGCGTAAGAATGCTTAAGCATTTGAAAATGGTGGCGGAATCTCCCCTGGGGATTGGCGGCGTCCACGACGCCCTGGGTATCCCAGGTTCCTCCGACGAACAGATCCAAGGTCGTTCGCTCCGAGGGTTTCCAGGCTCCTCTAAAATGGCCTTTGTTGGAAAACAAAAAATCGTTGCCGTCGGTGCCGGCGGCCGTGGGATAGCCGTCCTGAGCTTTATGCGCTACGCTGAGCCGGTAGCCCGCCCGCTCGGAGGCGACCTCA
>JACQRQ010000221.1 GCA_016206405.1 Elusimicrobiota bacterium
GAATACCGAGACATCGCCAAATGCGAGGTCGGCTTCGCGGGGCCCGCGGGGCTTAAAGAGCGCTCCGGAATAGCCGACCTGCTGATCGTGGCCGACCACGCGGTGCGCGCCGTCGTCAACGGGATCTCGGGGGCCAACAAAAACGACATGCATCTCTCCAACATCAATCTGGACCGGGACTATCGCCCGGACGCCTTCGCCGACATCCGCGTGTCGGCGCCCGAAGATCTCTGCCCCCGCTGCCGCTCCCGCCTCAATTTCTCCAAAGGGATCGAAGTGGGGCACACGTTCCAATTGGGCACCAAATATTCCGAAAAACTCGGCGCGGTCTATCTCGACGAGTCGCAAAAGCCGCACCCCATCATCATGGGCTGCTACGGCATCGGGGTTTCGCGGGTGGTGGCGGCCGCCATCGAGCAATGCCACGACGCCGACGGCATCCTTTGGCCGGAGCCGTTGGCCCCTTTCGGCCAGCACCTCATTTGCGTGGAGACCGACGACGCCGAAGTCCTGGCCAAGGCGGACGCTCTCTTTGAGCAGCTGCAGAGCCTGGGATTGAGCGTCCTTTACGACGACCGCGACGAGAGGCCCGGAGTCAAATTCAAGGACGCCGACCTCATCGGGCTTCCGCGCCGCCTCACCGTGAGCCGGCGCACGCTGCAGCAGGAAAGCGTCGAATTCAAGCGCCGCAGCTCGGCCAAATCCGAGCTCTGGAAGCTCAGTGATCTTCCTAAAAAGATCAAGGAAATTTGACTCTCTCCGTCGAAACTTCGTATAATGGGCATAGTGGCGGCAGTCGAGTGCCGCTATTGTTTTTGGCGCGGGGCGGGCACGATGGATTTGACGGCAATCGAAAACGTCCTTGAGGCGCTGCTGCAGCAGGAAGGCTACGAACTGGTGGATGTCCGCGGAGGACAGGGCGGCCGGAGACAAATCCTCCAAATATTCGTGGATAAGGAAGGCGGAGTCCGCTTGGGCGATTGCGAGTACCTAAGCCACCGCGTCGGGGCCGCTCTGGACTCCTCGGAATTGCTGCCGGGGCCCTACGAGCTGGAAGTCTCCTCTCCCGGCCTCAACCGGATCCTCAAGAAGGAAAAAGACTTTCTGCGCTACGCCGGGCAAAGAGTGAAGCTGCAGCTTAAATTCAAAAGTTCCGAAAACGGACAACACAACTTTAGGGGCGTCATCGAGGCCTTTGAAAACGGGGTTCTGAGATTGAACTGCGCGGGCGAACAATACGCCTGGCCTCTGGAGCAAATCAAGGAAGTCCGCCTGGACCCTGAGATCCAAGTTTAGCCGCAAGGGGCATCGTCCCGGAGGAGTTTGACCATGGCCGTCAAGAGCGAGTTGACCGTCGCGCTGGACCAGTTGGAAAGCGAAAAAAACATAAAAAAAAGCGAAATCCTCAAGCTGATGGAGGGCGCTTTGGCCTCGGCCCTGCGCAAGCAAATCGGCAAGCTGGCTCAAGTCGAAGTCAGCATCAATCCGGAGACGGCGGAAATCACGGCCCGCATGGTCAAAAAAGTCGCGGAGCCCGTCGCCTTGCCGGACCAAGAGATGACTCTCGATGAGGCAAAAAAAATAAAAAGCGACGCGGCCATGGGAGAAAACATCCATATTCCCATCGAGGTGGATCCCGGCAAGCTCTCGCGCATCGCCGCGCAAACGGCCAAACAGGTTCTTATTCAAAAAATAAGAGAAACTGAAAGGGACAACATATACGAAGGCTATAAGCCGCGGGAGGGCGAACTCATCAACGGCTCGGTGAGCCGCTTCATGGACCGGAACATCATCGTGGACCTCGGGAAAACGGAAGGCATACTGCCCATCAGCGAGCAGATACGCAAAGAGCGCTACGCCGCCGGGGAGAGAATCCGCGCCGTCATATTGAAGGTGGATCGCGCCCAAAGAGGCTCGCAAATCGTCTTGAGCCGCTCCTGCCCACTTTTGCTCCAGCGCCTTCTGGAGATGGAAGTCCCCGAAGTCAACGAAAAAATAGTCGAGATTCGGCACATCGTGCGCGACCCGGGCTACCGCGCCAAGGTCACGGTGATCAGCAACGACGTTAAGGTGGACCCGGTGGGCGCGTGCGTGGGCTTGAGAGGCTCGCGCATACGGACGATCACCAACGAGCTGAGCGGGGAACGCATCGACTTGATCAATTACAGCAGCGACACCATGGAGTTTCTGAAAAATTCCCTGTCTCCCGCCAAGCCGACGCATGTCCGCATTCTGGACGCCGAGGCCAAACGGGCCGAAATTATCGTGCCGGATGATCAGCTCCCCCTGGCCATCGGGCGCGACGGCCAGAACGTCCGCCTGGCCTCTCAATTGACGGGCTGGATCATCGATCTCAAAACTGAAAAGCAGAAAACCCAGCAGAATCAGGAAAAGGATCAGAAGCACACCGAGGATTTGATACAATTAGATGGGGTGGGGCCTAAGCTGGCGTCCACTCTGATCAAAGTCGGCATGCACGATATCGAAAAGATCGCAAAAGCGACCGCGGAAGAAATGGCGACTCTGCAAGGCATCGGCCCCAAGACGGCCGAAAAAGTGATCCGCAGCGCTAAAAAATATTTGGAGGAGGCGGAAAAGTCGAAGAAATCCGCGCCTCAAAAGGTCAAAAATGCCAAAAAAAGCTAAGACGCAATCCAAGGACAAGAAGAAAATCCCGGCCAAGGCCCCGGTGGCGGTGAAAAAGACCAAGCCGGTCAAACCGAAAGCGCCTAAAACGCCCAGAATTTCCGCCGCTAAAACGCCGGCCGCCAAAAAGCTTCCCAGTAAAAAATCTCCCGACATTGAAGCGTTGCCGGCGGGCGCCGATATTCCGTCTCCCTCCGCCGCGCCTCTGGCGCATCCGGGTCCTCTGCCCCGCGTCGGAGACACGGGACGAACGGAGCCGCAGAGCGGCGTGTCGAGCACTGCGAAGGGG
The DNA here is from genome assembly GCA_016206405.1 of Elusimicrobiota bacterium. Classification (GTDB taxonomy): domain Bacteria; phylum Elusimicrobiota; class Elusimicrobia; order O2-12-FULL-59-9; family O2-12-FULL-59-9; genus O2-12-FULL-59-9. Next base: position 2,936 of record JACQRQ010000221.1, read on the forward strand.
GCCGCCGCGCCTCGTCACGCTCCACCGGAGCTTCCATCGTCCCTGAGCTCCCCACGCCCCTCTGGGGCGTCTGGGTCCCAGGGCTCTGTCCCCGGGGCTGCGAAGATGGCCCCGTTAGCGCAAGCGCCTTCCGCGTCGCCGTCGCCCGTCGCGGCCAAGCCGCCCGCCCCGGTTCCGGCCCCAGCGCCCGCCGCGGCGAAGGATCCGGAGAAACCCGGAGCGCAAAAGTCTTCTCCCCCTTCGGCGGCGCAGCCGGCAGCTCCGGCCGCGGCGGCCAAGTCCGCGCCCGAGCCCAAGAAACTCAAAGTTCAATCCCTTTTGACCGTGCGGGAGCTCTCCGAAAAAATCGGAGTGCAGGTCAATGAGCTCATCAGCAAGCTGATGAAAATGGGCGTCTACTGCACCATCAATCAGCGCCTGGATGACGACTCAGCGATGATCATCGCCCAGGAGTACGGCTACGTCTTGGAGATCGCGCCGCTCTACGCCGCCGCCGAGCTTTCCAGCGCGGTGGAGAAAGTGGAGGATGCCGCCGACTGGAAGCCCCGCGCCCCCATCGTCACCATCATGGGCCACGTCGACCACGGCAAGACGAGCCTTTTGGACGCCGTCCGGAAATCGCGGATCATGGAAAAAGAGGCGGGCGGCATCACCCAGCATATCGGGGCCTACAAGGTCTCGCTGCCCAAAGGCGACATCGTCTTTCTGGATACGCCGGGCCATGAGGCGTTCACGGCCATGCGCGCGCGCGGATCGCAAGTCACCGACATCATCGTCCTGGTCGTGGCGGCCAACGACGGCGTCATGCCGCAGACCGAAGAGGCCATCGACCATGCCCGCGCCGCCGGAGTTCCCATCATCGTGGCCGTCAATAAAATCGACGTCGCGGGCGCCAACCCGCAGAACACCCGCCAGCAGATGGCGCAATACGATTTGAACCCGGAGGATTGGGGCGGCAAGACGATTTTTGTCGACATTTCGGCGAAAAAGCGCCTCAACATCGACCGGCTGCTGGAGGCGATCCTGCTGGAAGCGGAGATGCAGGAGCTCAAAGCCGATCCTGACCGTCCGGGCTCCGGCGTCATCTTGGAGGCCAAGCTCGACAGCCGCCGCGGTCTGGTGGCCACGCTCCTCGTCCAGAATGGAACCGTCAAGATCGGCGATCCCTTCGTGGTCGGCCCCTGCTACGGCAAAGTCCGCGCGCTCATCTCCGACCGCCGGCAACAGCTTAGAGAGGCCGGCCCCTCGACGCCGGTGGAGATACTCGGCATCAACGGAACGGCCCTGCAGGCCGGCGACGTCTTCAGCGTGACCACCAACGAAAGGCAGGCCAGGGAAATCGCGGAAAAACGCGGCCTGATCCAGCGCGAGGCGGCTTTCGCGCACCAAAAGCACGTGACCTTTCTCAACCTGCGCTCCCAGATTTCGGACCGCAAACTCAAGGAATTGCCCATTATTTTGAAAGCGGACGCTCACGGCTCCATCCAGGCCATTCAGGACAACCTCGGCAAACTGGGCACTTCTGAAATTCAGATACGCTTCCTTCACTGCGGCGTCGGCAACATCACCGAATCCGACGTGCTCTTGGCCCAAGCCAGCAACGCCATCATCTTGGGATTTCACATCGACACCGAACCCCGGGCCAAAGCCGTGGCCGAAAAAAGCGGCCTTGAGATGCGCCTGTATTCGGTCATCTATGAGCTGGAAGCCGATATGCGGGCGGCGATGGAGGGGCTCCTGGAGCCGGAAATCGTGGAGACCACCGTCGCGGCGCTGGAAGTCCGGGCGGTTTTCCAGGTCGCCAAAATCGGCAAGATCGCGGGCTGCGTGGTCCTCGACGGCAAAGTCCGGCGCGGCTCGCCGGTGAAGATCATGCGCAACGCGCAGCTTGTGATGGAAAGCAAAATCGTGGGTCTCAAGCGCTTCAAGGAAGACGCCAAGGAAGTGGAACGGGGAATGGAATGCGGCGTCCAACTGGAAAACTTCCAGAATTGCCAGCCCAACGACCGCATCGAAGTGATTTCCAAGGAAAAACGATTGCGCCGCCTGGAACACAGCAAGTGAAATGCTTTTCGCACGCAAGAGCCGCCTTTCGGAACTGATCTTCCAGGAAGTTTCCAACTTTGTCCAGAAGCACAACGCCCCTTTTTTAAACGGCATCCTGACCCTCTACGACATCGAGCTTTCCAAAGACCTTAAGCAGGCGACGATCTTTTTTTCGGTGTTGGGGGAGTCCGACGACCGGGACTCCGCCCAGGCCGCGCTGGAGGGGGCGCGGCCGGCCATTCGCAATTACCTCAAAGGCCGGCTTCGGCTGAGGTTCATTCCCCGAATCCTCTTCCGGTACGACTCGACTTCCGAAAACGCCAGCCGCATCGCCACTCTTTTGAACCAAATTGAGAAAGAGAAAAAATAAATCCGCCTGCAGGCGGAAAAACTTGGCGCTGGGGGCAGGCCGATGACGCCCCCGCCGCCCGCCCTCTCCGGCCTTCTGTTGGTCGACAAGCCGCCGGGGCTGACCTCCCACGACGTCGTATTGCACGTCCGCCGCCGCCTTCCTCCCGGACTGCGCGTCGGCCATTCGGGCACGCTCGACCCGCTGGCCACCGGGCTATTGGTCGTATTGATCGGCTCCGCGACGAAAAGCCAGGCCCAGTTTCAAATGCTGCACAAAGAGTATGAAGGCGAAATACTGCTCGGCTTGAGCACGGACACCGGCGACGTCTCCGGAAAGCCGACGGCAACGACCCTCACCGCCCCCATGCCGCCGCCTCTCATCGAAAGCTGCCTGGCGACCCACCGCGGAAAGATTTCCCAGGTGGTCCCCAAGTATTCCGCATCCAAATACAAAGGCAAGCCCTTCTACCGTTATGCCCGCCAGGGCATCGAAACGCCGCAGCGGGTGAGGCCGGTGACCATCTTCCGCTTCGACTGCCTGCAATACCGCCATCCCGTGATCGAATTTCGCCTGGCCTGCTCCAGCGGGACATATGTGCGCTCTCTGGCGGAAGCGGTGGGCGCGCGTCTGGGCTGCGGAGCGACGATGCAGTCGCTTCGGCGCACGCAAGTGGGCTCGCTCCGGGTCGCGGACGCGATGTCCCACAGCGAGCTTTTGACCGCCCCGCGCGAGCGCCTCATCTCCCGGATCATGCCGCTGAGTTTGGATGCCTTGGCTCTTCCCGCGCCGGAAGCCGGCCCGTGAAAAATCTAGTCACCATTGGAACTTTTGACGGCATCCATCTGGGCCACCAAGCCCTGATCCGCAAGGCCGTGCGCCGCGCCCGCCGGGACGGCATGCGCAGCTTGGTCATCGTATTCAACCGCCCCCCGCGGCTTTTTTTCAATCCTCGCCTCCACATCCCGCTCATTACCACCGCCGCGGAGAGGGCGGCGCTGCTGGGCGAATTGGGCGTTGATAAAGTCATCACCCTGGATTTCGACGCGCGTCTGGCGGCGATGAGCGCGGAAAGGTTTTTCACGGACTTTTTGCTCAAAAAAAACAAGATGGGCTGCCTGGTGGTCGGCTCCGATTTCGCTCTTGGAAAAGACCGCGCCGGGACGACCGAGGCCCTGCAAGAACTGTGCCGGCGCCACTCCGTCGCTTTTGAGGCGTGCCGCATCCTTCTCCGGCGCCGCGCAAAAGTCTCCTCCAGGCGAATCCGCGGGCTGCTGTCGGAGGGGAAAATCCGCCAGGCCGAACGGCTGCTGGGTTACCGTTATTTTCTTTGCGGAAAAGTGGTGCGGGGGCGCCGCCTCGGCCGCACGCTCGGATTTCCAACGGCGAACCTGGAGGTCCCCGACGGAAAAATTCTCCCCCCCGGCGTCTTTCACGCGAGCGCGCGCACGGGAGGGCGCCGCTACCCGGCCGCGCTCAACGTCGGCCATCGCCCCACGGCGGCTTCCCCCGGCCGCGTCCTCAAAGCGCCTGCGCCGCTGGCCGAGGCGCATCTCATCGGATTTAAGGGCCGATTGGCGGGCAAAACGCTCCGCGTGGAGCTTATCCGGCGGCTCCGCGCAGAAAAAAAATTCAATTCATTGCAGGCGCTGGCAAGACAAATTCGCGCCGACGTCGAGCGAATTCGCCGCGCAGCGCGCCCAGCTAGACGGGCAGTTGGTCCTGGTTTTTTTCGGTATTGAGGAAGTAATAGGCGGCGACCAGCAACAGGGTCAAAACCAATAAAATCGTGGACATCGCGTTGATCTCGGGAGTGATGCCGAATTTCATCATCGAGTATATTTTGATGGGCAAAGTGGTCGTGCCCACGCCGGCGACGAAAAAGCTCGTGACGAAATCCTCGAAGGAGACGGTGAAGGCCAGCATGCCGCCGGCTAAAATCGCGGGCCAGGCCAGGGGCAAAGTGATCTTGTGAAAAGCCTGCCATTCCGTCGCCCCCAAATCCATGGCCGCTTCCTCCACGCTGTGGCCCTTCAGCGAGCTGATTCTGGCTTTCACCACCCATACGACGAAGGGAAGGCAGTACACCACGTGCGCGCAGACCAGCCCCCAAAAACTCAGATCGAAGCAAACCCGGGTGTAGAGGCTGAGAAGTCCCACGCCCAAAATGATTTCCGGAACCATCAACGGAACCGAGAGCGCGCTGTCGTACGCCCTTTTGGCCCGGAGCCGGGGGTGATGCACCAAAACGTAGCTGGCCAGAAGGCCCATCAGGGTCGCGATGAGGCTGGCCGTCGCCGCCACCTTCAAGCTGGTCCACAGCGCCGCCACAAGCTCGGCGTCTGCAAACAGCGTCCCATACCATTTCACGGTAAAACCCTTCCAAATTAGATTCCGCTTGGCGTCGTTGAATGAAAAAGCGATGACGATGAGCAGCGGAAAATAAAGCGCCGCATAGACCAGCCCCGCATAAACCCTGCCCGCCAATTTACCAGGACGCATGCTTTTTTTCCAGAGTCTGCTGCAGGTAGAGCCCCGCCATCATCACGGCGATGAGCAAAACCGACAGGCTCGAGCCGAAGGGCCAATCTTGAGCCGTCAGGAACTGGTTCTGTATCAAATTGCCAACGAGGTAGGTGCTGGGGCCTCCGAGAAACTCCGCCATCAGGAAGTCTCCCATGCACGGGATGAAGGTCAGCATGCATCCGGCGAACACGCCCGGAAGAGTCAAGGGGAAGGTGACTCGCCAAAGCGTGGCCCAGGGTCCTCCCCCGAGGTCTTTGGAGGCCTCGATATACGCCTTGGGAAGCTTCTCCAGGGAGCTGTACAGGGGCAAAACCATAAACGGAAAGTAGGTGTGGATCAAGCCGATGAGGACCGCGAAGGGACGGTTCAACAGCCGCAGAGGCTCGTCGATCAAGCCGATTTGGGTCAGAAGGCTGTTGATGAGGCCCTCCCTTCCCAGGATGATGATCCAGGCGTAAATTTCCACCGTGCAGCTCGTCCACAGCGGCAGCATGAGCAGCAACAGCAGCAAATTTTTATGCTTATCGACGTAAAAACTGATGAAGTAAGCCAGCGGATACCCCAGCGCCAGGCATACGGCAGTCGTCGTGGAGGCATACAGAGCCGAGCGCATGAGGACCGGAAAATACCGCGGATCGATGCTGCGCGCATAGTTTTTCAGCGTGAAGGTCCAGGAAATCGCCCCGTAATCCCCCCTCTGGGCAAAACTGACGACGAACAGCAGGGCGATCGGCGCCAGCATAAAACACGCGAGCCAAGCCGAGGCGGGCAGAAGCAAGAGTTGGCTGGCCGTTTGCCGCCGGCCTCCTATCAGCCAAGAAAGCGCGGGATCGATTTTCTTGAGCATGCTCATCCGATCTTGACTTCCTGCCATACCCGGTTCCATAACGCTTCCGCTTCGCCCGAGAGCAAGGCGTAAAAGCGGAGCCTTTTCATGGTGAGCGCGTCGGGGAATATTCTATCGTCGCCGGCGATCGAAGGCGCGATCAGCGGGCGGGCCTTGAGATTGGGAGTCGCGAAAATAATGCTGTTGACGATTTCCGCGGCGACGTCCGCCTTGAGGATATGGTCGATCAAGAGCAGCGCCTCCGTGCGCCGTTTGGAGCCGTGCACGAGGCAAAGAAAATCCGTCCAGATGAAGGAGCCCTCCTTGGGCACGGTGAAATCAAGATTGGCGTTGTCGGCCGCGGCGCGCACGACGTCGCCGTTCCAGCCCATCGCCAGCCAGACGTCCTGGCTGACCAGCGCATTCTCATCGGTGGTGCTGGTGTAATGCTTCAATACGGGCTTTTGCTCCAGAAGGAGCTCCTTGGCGCGGTTGAGATGCCGCGGATCAGAGCTGTCGATGGGGAGATTGAGCATCAGCAAAGCGCAGCTCAGGCCGTCCCGCCGGTTATCCAGCATTGAGATTTTGCCGCTGAGGGATTTATCCCATAGGTTCCACCAGGAATCGGGGGTTTTTTTGATATAGCGGCGGTTGTAGGCGATTCCCGTCGTCCCCCAAAGATACGGCACGGTGTGATCCAAATTCGGGTCGAAGTCCGGACTTTGGAAAGTCGGATCCAAATTACCCATATTTTGCAGCCGGTCGTGCGGCATCGGATCGATCAAGTTCAGGGCTTTGAGCTTGGGCAGCATGTAGTCGGTGGCCACGATCAAATCATAGCCTTGTATCCCGGTTCGAAGCTTTGAGAACATTTCGTCCTCGTCGCCATAGAGGCTGTATTGAACCCGAATGCCGGAGGACTGCTTGAAAGTCTCCAAAGTCCGCTTGCCAATGTATTGGGACCAATTAAAAAAATTGACGACGCCCGTCTCCTCCTTTTTGGAGCAGGCGGCCAGAAGGTTCGGCAGGACAAGAACGGAAAGGCCGGACTTGACGAATGCGCGACGAGTGAGCATGCGTTATGAATCGGACTCGGGGGGCAGAAGCAGGATGTCGTCGCCGTCCAGTTGCGCCCAAATCGTGCCGCCCGGCGCCGTGCCGTTGAGCCCCCCGGCGGAATCGGCGCCGCTCCGGCCGTACTTGACCACCGTGGCTTGTATGGTCTTCGCGCAGCCCGAAAAAGGCGAGAGCAGAACGCGCGCCGAGGAGCCCAAATAAACGACGTCGTTTAAAACGCAGGGCAAGGAGACCTTCGAGGCATCCTGGGAGGGCCCGGAATGGAGCTGGATTTTCTCAGGGCGGATGGCCACGCACAGGCGTTGGCCGGCCGCGACCGGCAGAGCTTCGGCGCAGGGAACCTTGAGCTTGATCTCGCCTTCCAAGAGGATTTCCGCCCTGGAGCCGGGCAGAATCTCCAGCAGCGTCGCCGCCAGGATGTTGGCGTTGCCCAAGAAATCAGCCACGAAACTTGAGGCCGGTTTTTCATAAATTTCCCGGGCCGGTCCGCATTGCTCGATTCGGCCGTGGTTGAATACGACGATGCGGTCGCTCATCGTCAACGCCTCTTGCTGGTCGTGAGTCACGTAGACAAAAGTCATTTTGAGCTTCTGCTGGATTTTTTTGAGCTCCAACTGCATGCTTTCCCGCAGCTTGAGATCCAGCGCGCCCAAAGGCTCATCCAAAAGCAGGAGGCTGGGCTTGCCCACCAAAGAACGGGCCAGCGCGATGCGCTGCTGCTGTCCTCCGGAAAGCTGCGATACTTTGCGCTTTTCAAAGCCTGATAGAGCCACCAGGCTGAGAGCATCCTTCACTTCCTTTTCGATGGTCTGCGGCGGGAGCGTCTTGAGCCGCATTGAGAAAGCGACGTTTTCAAACACGTTGTAGTGAGGGAAAAGGGCGTAATGCTGAAATACGGTGTGGACGTTGCGCCGGTAAGGAGGCAAATGGGTGACCCGGGCGCCGTTGAGATAGACCTCGCCCGAGTCCGGCTGCTCAAAACCGCCGATGATGCGCAGCGTGGTGGTCTTTCCGCAGCCCGATGGCCCCAAAAGCGTCAAGAATTCGCCCTCGCGGATCTGCAGGGAGACGTCGTTTAAGACGCGGTGGGAGTCGAAGCTCTTGTGGATGTTTTTGAGCTCGAGCAAATAACTTCCGGTCACGAGCCCATCCCTTTGGAAAAAAAGCGATTAGCGGCAGGCTTGAACATCGGTGGTGGTCGCCAAATGCCGCATGGCGGCGTCCTCAGCGTAAAAATACACCCGCAATTCGACGCGGGCGGCGCCCCCGTCGTAGCACGGCTGCTCGGCCTGCGCGGAATAGAGGTAGCCGATCGCCGCCTGGGCGTTTTTGGCAGCGGAAAATTGGTGGTAGCGGACGGCGGCGTACGCGGGAGCGTCGACGGCTTGTTCCGGGACCTTTTCCTTCACGAGGTAATCCATCTCCAAATCGATCCAGAAGCGCACCTCATCGGGAATCTCATCTTCAGCCACGCGCCGCGCGAAGAGCCCTTGCTCTTCATACTCGCAGCCTTCGCCAATTTCCATCCCGGGGGGCTCCGCGACGGCGACCTGGCGGCCGGAGGCGTCGCGCACTTGAATCTGCGCGGCTTTGTCCTGCGTCCACGCCGCCGGTCCGACCGGCGCCGACAACAACGCCGCAGCCGAAACGGCCGCCAACATTCGCTTTTTAGTCATAAGCATAGACTAGCATTCTGGCGCGAGCAAGCGAGGGTCTTAAGGCCCAAAGGCAAGAAGTTATTGGACCTACTTTTGACTGGGCCTTTCGTCCTAATCCCCTAAGACGACGGAGTGCCACGGCTTGCGGACGGCGCCGGTCACGTCGGCCATGACGTGCTTGATCTGCGTGTATTCCTCCAAGGAATACGACGACATGTCTTTTCCGAACCCGCTGCTTTTGTAGCCGCCGTGCGGCATTTCCGAGGCGATGGGAAGATGATCGTTGATCCACACCGTCCCGGCCTGAATCTCCGCGGACATGCGAAAAGCGCGCGGCGTATTCAAGGTCCAAACGCTGGCCGCCAAACCGTATCGAACCCCGTTGGCCTTGGCGAGGGC
>JACQRQ010000224.1 GCA_016206405.1 Elusimicrobiota bacterium
AGTGGTAAAGTGGTAGAGTGTTAAGACGGGAAGTGATAGAGTCAAATAAAAATGGGCTTTATAGAGCACCTGGACGCATTTGCGACGAAGGAGGCGGCCCGGCTCTTGTCTTGATCACTTGTCCACTTTAACTCTACCACCTCCTACCACCGCCACTCTACCACTTTCCTACTCACCACTCTACCACTTCTTTCCGAGCCGCTTTATCGGGGAGCCGGGAATTGAACCCGGAGCCTCTCGCACCCCAAGCGAGCGCTCTACCGTTGAGCCACTCCCCGGTAGCGCGGCTCGAAAAAATCCAGTGCCTCCCGTTGAGCCACTCCCCGCAAAAGCGGTCCCGAAAAGCCGGGCCGCCGTCTTAATTGCGTCCTGCCTCCAGCGCCTGCTGAAATTCCGACATCTCGTCGATGATTTCTTTGATTTCCTTTCTCGCCTCATCGATCGCTTTTTGATTGGAAGTTGAAGCCGCGTCGGGCGGCTCGGCGGCTCCGTTTTGCGGCTCCGGCCTAGGCCTTAATTTCTGGTTGAAAACTTGGCGCGCCCCGGCGATGGTGAGTTTCTTGCCGTAAAGAAGCTCCTTGAGCTCCAGAATGACGTTCATGTCTTTGAGAGTGTAGCGCCGGTGCCCGCTTTCAAGCCGCAGCGGGCGAAAGACTTTGAATTGGGATTCCCAGTAGCGCAGCGTATACTCGGGGATTTGCGCCAATTCGCTGATTTCGCTGATGAGCAAATACTTTTTTTTCTCAAAGACTGCGTTTATAGGATCCATGACGCGGCGTGGGTCAAGTCAGCAGGTTCTTGGAGGCTTTGAACCTGACCCCGCGTCTAGGCGGGATTGAAACGGCCTGTCCAGTCTTTGGATTTCTACCCTGCCCCGCCCGGCGGGTCTTGATGCGGAACGTCCCGAAATTAGAAATGACGACCTTGTCGCCGGCTTTCATGGCTTGGGTCATCGTATCGAAAACCGCCTCCACGGCGCGCAGCGCGTCTTTTTTCGTGGTCAAAACCCGGGAAACGGCTTGGATGATGTCCGACCTATTCATCGTCGGTTTTCTCCGGACCGGGCTCTTCCGAGGCTTCCGGGCCGCTCGGCAAGGTTTTGCCCTGAATATCCTTGAATATATCCTCCGGCTTTAAATGCTTGAGATCCTCTTTGAATTTCGTCACCTCATCTTCGGTGATGGGTTTGGTGAGGACTTGACAGCGCTCAAAGACGCTCTCGTTGACGTAGATCGAACACCCGGCCCGGACCGCCAGGGCGATCGCGTCGGAGGGCCTGGAGTCGATGACGTGCTCTTTTCCGTTCTTAGAAATCCGGATTTCGGCGTAAAAGGTGTTGTCTTTGATGTCGCTCACCGACACCTTGGTGACCGTCCAGCCCAAAGACTTTATGACCGCCAGCAGAAGATCATGCGTGAGTGGGCGCGGCAAGACGACGCCGGAGAAACGGATGGCGATGGCCTGGCCTTCGCTGAGCCCGATCCAGATGGGAAGCAGACGGTTTCCCTCCGCTTCCTCCAGGAAAATCGTCGATTCGGTCAGCGTGGTCGCCAGAGAATATATTTTTACCTCTATTTCCCTGTCCTTTTTCGGCATATTCTTTCCGCGCGGGATCGGCGGCGACCATAGTCTAGCAAAGAAAGGGCAAAAAATCTACGCCGGCGCTTTGAGATGGGAACGAAGCCTGGCCCAATTGCCCGGCGTGATCCGGACTTTCAGGCAGGTTTGACCCGCCCGGCTGGTTTGTTGGACGACCTGGCACACGCGATATATTTCCTTGAGGTGGGGATAGGTGTCATCCGTCAGGGGGATCCATCGCCGCAGCCAATGACGGGTCAAGCGCCGGTCCACGGCTTTAAGCAGCGGCTCGACTCCCTGGCCGGTTTTGGCCGACATGAGAAGGCGCTCAGGATTGACGCCGCGAATTTTTTTGATCTGATCCGCCGGCAGCAGGTCCGCCTTGTTGACGGCGATGATTCTGGGGAGCTTGTCCGCGCCGAGCTCTTGGAGAACTTTCTCGACCGCTTCCATTTCGATTTGGCGGTGAGCCGAGCTTCCATCGATGAGATGAATGAGGCAATCGGCGCGGGCCACCTCTTCCAAGGTGGCGCGGAAGGCCGCGACGAGCAAATGCGGAAGATTTTGAATGAAGCCGACCGTATCCGTGAACAAGGCGGTTCCGCCGCCGGGGAGCTTCACGCGGCGGGTGGTCGGGTCCAGCGTGCTGAAAAGCATGTCGTCGGCGTACACTTCCGGCTGTTTTTGGGCGTCGGCGATTCTGTTTAAGAGGCTGGATTTGCCGGCGTTGGTGTATCCGATGATGGCCGCGGTGGGGAAGGGAAGCGACAGCCGCCTTTTGCGCTGGGTTTCCCGCTCGGATTGAATGGAGGCTATCGCGTGCGCGAGCCGGGCGATGCGCTCTCGAATGCGGCGTCTTTCGTACTCCAATTTGCGCTCGCCCGGGCCCCTCGTTCCGATTCCCCCCACCTGCTGGGAAAGGGCGACGCCTCTGCCCGTCAGGCGCGGAAGCAGGTAGTTGAGCTGAGCCAGCTCCACCTGCAGCACGCCTTCGCGCGTCCTCGCTCGCCGGGCGAAAATATCCAATATCAGGCGCGTCCGGTCCAAGATTTTGGCCGGGATAAGGTTTTCCAGATTGCGCTGTTGGGCGGGCGAAAGGTCGACGTCAAAAATCACGGTATGCGTCCGCAGGGCCACGACCCTTTTTAAAATTTCATCGGCTTTTCCGGAACCGATGAGCGTGGCCGGATGGAATTTATCGATGCGCTGCCAAAGGGTCCCGGTGACGAGGGCGCCGGCGGTTTCGGCCAGGCGATGCAGCTCGTTGAAGGAGTGCAGCGCTTCCGCGGAGGGCTGCTTGGGCGAAATGCCGATCAGGATGACTTTTTCCACTGCGCTTCTCCAAGAATTCTGTCGGCGACGGCCTCCGGCTTCCAGGCGCTTTCTCCGGCGACTTCTATCCATCGCACGGGATGCTGCCTTCGAAACCATGTTCTCTGTCTTTTGGCGTATTGACGGGTCAACTGGATGCAGCGCTCCAGTCCCTGCTGGTATGAAACCTCGCCTTTTAAATGCGCCGCGGCCTGCGGGTAGCCGAGGCTCCGCAGACCCGGAGAGCCGGCGGCATATCCCCGTTGGGTCAAGTCCAATACCTCCTCGAGCATGGGCTTGAACGTGGCCTCGCAGCGCCGCTGAATGCGGGCGTGGAGGGCGGTTTTTTCCCACAAAATGCCGAAGAAAAGCGGCCGCTCCTCTCTCCTGGGCAAGGCTTCTCTTTTCCAGAAATTTGAAATGGGACGGCCGGTCAATTTGTAAACCTCAAGGGCGCGCACGAGGCGATGCAGATTTTCGGGGTGAATTTTTCCGGCCGCAACGGGGTCGACGTCTTTGAGCCTGCGGTGCAGCGCCGGCGGACCGGAGCTCCGCGCTTCGCTGATAAGAACGCCGCGCACGGCCGCGTCGGCTGGCGGCATCTCGTCCAAGCCTTCCCAGAAGGCTTTCACATAGAGCCCGGTTCCGCCCGCCATGACGGGCGGGGCGGCGTTTTCTCCGCAGGCGGCATAACATGCCGCCGCCCCGCGGACGTAGGCTCCGGCGTTGAAGCTTTGCGCCGGATCCAAGAAATCCACCATGTGGTAGGGTATCGCGTCCACCACGTAGCGGCCGGCCTCCCATGCGCCGAGCGGCTTGGCCGTGCCGGCGCTCAAGCCTTTATAAATCTGGCGGGAATCGGCCGAGACAACGGACGTTTTGAGTTTGGCGGCCAGAATCAGGGCAACTTCGGTCTTTCCGCTGGCGGTGGGCCCGACGATGACGAGGGGGTGTGGCGCTAGGTTTTCCAATAGGGAATTTTTTGAAGCTTGTTGCAGAGACCGTGGAATTTGCAGCTTGCGACGCAGACTTCAGGAAGGTTGAGGCTTATTCTCGTTTCGCAATCCAGATGATCCTGGGCCATGTTGTTGAGCTGGTTCCGGTCCTTTTTCTTGATGTTGATGAAGCCGATTCCAAGGGTGTAGATTCCGCCTTTGGAATTGGCCCAAAGTATTTCCCCCTCGATGGCGAAATTCGGCAGCCCATGGAGGCTTAAATCGAGTTTTAGATGTTTCGTGTGCGGCGGCGGCGCATAAATGGTCAGAGAAAGCCCCCCCTCCGACAGATTCGTCAGGATGGCCGGCTGGGAGTTGGGCTCCCCGGCGTCCAGTTGGCCGTCCTGCTTGGGACTGTATACCAGATTGATGGGCTCGACCAAATCGCTGAGAATGGGAAAGCGCGGATGCTTGCGCCGTTCTTTATGAAACGCGGCGGGCCGGGAGTTGTTTTTTGAGTTTTTTCCGGGTTGTTTTTTTATCGGATTGGTCATTTTCAGCCCTTAACGACGAGCGCGGCGTTTTCAAAGGCCCCAATGACGCCGCGAGCCAGCCGGCCGGGCGTCTGGGCCCGCTCAAATTTGACCGGGAAAAAGTTTCTGGTTTTCCCGAACCGGACGTCTTCCATCAAAACTTCCACTTCCCGGCCGATAAATCTCGCTTTTTTCGAAAGAGCCCTTGATTCCACCAACTCCAGGAGCCGCTTGAGCCTTTCCTTTTTCACGGCCTCCGCCGTCTGCCCCTGCATGGGGGACGCCGCGGTGCCGTCGCGGGGAGAAAACTTGAAGCAATACGCCGCGTCGAAATCCGCTTCCTCCACCAACCGCAGGGTGTCCTGGAAATCTTCCTCGGTCTCCTGTGGAAATCCTACAATAATATCGGTCGTGATGGCAATGTCGGGAATCGCGCTTCTGAGCTTCGCCACGCGGCTCAAAAATTCCAAACGGGAGTAATTGCGCTGCATTAACCGCAGAAGCCGGTCCGAGCCGGATTGGACCGGCAGGTGGATGTGCTCGCACACCTTGCGGCATTCGGCCATCGCCGTGATCATGGAGTCGCTCACGTAGTGCGGATGGGGGCTCATGAAGCGGATGCGCTCAAGCCCCTCCGTGGGCTCAATCAAGCGCAGTAAATCCGGGAAATCAACGAAATCCCTGGCAGTTTTCGGCTCGCCGGTCCTGCGCCATGTCAAGAGGGCGTCACGGCCGAAGGAGGCCGCCTCGCGGGGATATCGATAGGAATTGACCGTCTGTCCCAGCAGCATAATCTCCCGCGTTCCCCGGGAGACTTTTTCGCGTATTTCCTGCAGAATGCCGGCGGGAGACCTGTATTGCTCGCGGCCCCGGACGGCCGGCACGATGCAGTAAGAGCAGCTGTAATTGCATCCGCGCATAATGGTGACGTGGGACTGGGGAGCGCCGGAGAAGGGCTGGGATTTTAAGCCGGCCGGCGGCGCCGAGGGAAAATAGTCGCCGGTTTCCTTCTCAAAATTAAATTTTTTCTTCAGGACTTGCTCCAGGGCGGCGGGATATTCGTCGATGGATTTGGCCCCCGAAACCAAATCCACAAAAGGAAAGCGTTTTTGAAGCGACTCTTTGAGCCTCTCCGCGGCGCAGCCGGCCACGATCAGCAGGCGGCCGGGCGAGCGGCTTTTCCAGCGGCGCAGCCTTCCGATTTGGGAGACGGCCCTGTCTTCGGCGTGCTGGCGAACCGTGCACGTGTTGACAAAAACGGCGTCGGCCTCGGCGATGTCGCTGGTCATTTGGTAGCCCCTCTCCAAAAGCGGGCGCGTCATCTCCTCGGAGTCGGCCGCGTTCATCTGGCAGCCGAACGAGATGATATGAAGCTTGAGCATGTGTTAATCTTATCAAATAAGTGAGTGATCAGATGAGCAGTGGTAAAGTGGTAGAGTGGTAGAG
>JACQRQ010000240.1 GCA_016206405.1 Elusimicrobiota bacterium
CGCGGCTCAAACCGGAATCGGGTTTCGGCCTCAAATTGAGGGTGATGGCGGATTTTGGATTTCCTTCAAAAAAACCATGGGCGCGGTCCGTCAACACATAAGCCGCCGCAAAAATGGCTCGAAGGCCATAACTCTTGACTTTCAGATTAATCCGCAGAAATTTCATGTAAGCCTGGCCAAATTCTCTGACGAAGGACTATTATAGCAAGGATTGCCCGTTAAGAAAACAAGCGGGCGAAGCAGCGGCGTTAACGCTCTCCTTCGGGGTCGTAATGGACGGTGACGTCGGCGTTGGGGACGCGGCCTTTGACCTCCGCGATGAGGTTTTCGGTGATGTCATGCGCCTGGCGGAAGCTCTCTACCCCCCGGATGTCGATGTGAAAATCGATGAAATGCCTGTTGCCTGCCTTGCGGGACCTGAAATTATGAAACCCCACCACGTTGGGATGATGGCTGTCGATGATGCGGGTGATTTGCGCGATCATCTCGTCCGACAACCCCTCGTCCATGAGTTCGCTCACCGAAGACCGGAAAATACCGTAAGCCTCATAGAGCACGTAGCCGGCGATCGCCAGCGAAGCGGCTATATCCCAGTAAAGATGCCCCGTCCAATGCGCCGCCCCCAGAGCCGCGATGACCCCGAAGTTGGTGAGCATATCCATGGAAAAATGCAGAGCTTCGGCGCGCAAAATAGGCGAATGCTCTTTTTCGCCGGCCTTCTTAAGCTGCCAGCCGTGAAAAATGCTCAGCAAGGCCGCGAAAACCATGACAGCTATCGCGCTCCAATGGATGGCGAGCTTCGCCCCCCAAATCATCCGCCGCAGCGATTCGGCCACGACCCAAAGACCGCTCAAACCTATGAACGCGCTTTGAAACAGCCCCGCCAGCCCCTCGGCTTTGCCATGGCCGTAGGGATGCTCCTTGTCGGCAGGGTCCCGCGAATACTTGAGCGAGACAAAGTTCACCGCCGATGAGCAAAGGTCCATCACCGAGTCCAGGGCGCTGGCCATCACCCCCATTGAATGCGTCAACAAACCCGCCGTCAATTTCAGGCCGGCCAGCCCGACCGCGATGATCAACGACCTTCGAATCAGATACAGGGATTCCATGGCTCTCGATGGAGGATTTACAGGTAGCTCTTGAGGGTGTACTGCTCCAGCATCCGGTGCGTATTGAAAAAGGCGGCATTGATCGCGATGGCGTTTTTCATGACCCAAATCCACCTGTCCCGGTCGCCGTGGTAGAGAGGCAGAATTTTTTTCTCCAGACTCTCATAGATGCTGTCGCCCACCGCGAGGTCGACGTCCTTGGCATCATCCGCACTGTCTTTTGGCTCCAGGAGGGCCCAGCCGGTCGTGCCCTCCACGCAGCCTTCCAGCCACCATCCGTCCAGGATGCTCAGGCTGGGGATGCCGTTGTGGCAGGCTTTCATGCCGCTGGTGCCCGACGCCTCCAAGGGACGGCGCGGGGTATTGAGCCATAAATCCACCCCGGCGGTGATGAGGCGCCCCCAATGGATGTCGTAGTTAGGGACATAGACGATTTGGACCTCAGGCTGCAGCGTTTGCTTCATCTCGAAAATGCGGCGGATGATGTGCTTGCCCGACTCGTCCTTCGGATGGGCTTTGCCGGCATAGATCACCTGCAGACCTCCATAGACTTTCGCGATTTGGCGAAGGCGCTCGATATCTGAAAAAATCACGTCCGCGCGCTTATAGGCCGTCGCCCTCCGCGCAAAGCCGATGGTGAATACGTCCGGGCTCAGTTGAGCGCCGACGCTCTGGTTGACCGCCGCCAAGAGATTATTTTTGGCCGCGACGTGGGCGCTCCAAACTTCCTCCGGCGGAATGACCAAAGCGTGGCGCAAAGCGCTGGGTTCCTCGGACCAGCCGGGAACGTAGCGGCTGAAAAGCCGGCGGAAAGGCTCCGAAGTCCAGGTCTGGGAATGAACTCCGTTGGTGATGGCTCCGATTTTGTAATCCGGGAACATGACCTGCGACACTTCACCGTGGCGTTTGGCCACGCCGTTGACGTAACGGCTGCCGCTCAGGGCCAAGCGCGTCATGTTGAGGCTTCCATCCTCGTCGAAAGCCTTGAAAATGCTCAGCAACGGGTATTGTTGGCACAAGTCCCCGGCCAAAGCGGGATCGAAGCGGTCGTGTCCGGCCGGGACGGGAGTGTGGGTGGTAAAAACGCACTTGGAACGCACCTTGTCGACGATGGCCGGCCTGCGCCGCACCGATACGCTCAAGCGCTCCGCCAGCCCGACCGTCAAAAGCGCGGCGTGGCCCTCGTTCATATGGTAGCAATCGATGGTATATCCTAAAGACTGCAGCATGCGCACGCCGCCGATGCCCAGGATGATCTCCTGGGACAGGCGGTAGTGGGAATCCCCGCCGTACAGCATGCCCGTCAACTGCCGGTCGATGGGAGTATTGACATCCAAATCCGTGTCCAAAAAAAGGACGGGAATTTGAAAACCGCTTTGTCCCGTGATCGTATACTGCCAGGCGCCGACCGCCACCGTCCTCGGCCCCACCGCGACCTCGATCGTGTTTTTCAACGGAGCCAAAAAGTTTTCCACTTTCCAATGCGCCGGCTCTTCGCTCTGAACGCCCTCCGGGCTTAAGTGCTGCTGAAAATAGCCTTTGCGGTAAAGCAGCGTGACGGCGACCATCGGAAGGCCCAGGTCGGCCGCGGAACGCACCGTGTCGCCCGCCAAAACGCCGAGGCCGCCGCTGTAGGCCGGTATTTTTTCATCCAGGCCTATCTCCATGGAGAAATAGGCGATTTTCCTATGGCCCGGCGCTTTGACTCGGATATCCCCGTCGATCGACAGGGAAGGCTTGGCGGAACTGGACATGGTGAGTATCATGGGCCCCCGTCGCCTTAATGCATCTGTCGCAGCGCGTCGATCCGCGCATCAATGGGGGGATGGCTGGAAAAGAGCATGGAAATCAGGCCCTTGGCATGGCCGTTGATTTTTAAGGTGGCCAAAGCGGCTTGCCGGTTATCCACAAGCCCCGTGCAGGACTTTAGGGCCCGCAAGGCGTGGATCATGGTTTCGCGTCCCGCGATCGCGGCCGAGCCGGAATCGGCCCGGTACTCTCTGGAACGGGAAAAGTAATATATGATGGGGGCGGCCAATAGCATCAGCAAGGTTTCCAGGAGCGAGACCACAACCATATGCGCAAAAAAACCAAGCCCCTCGCCGCGCTCGTTGCGGTCCCGCAAAAAGTTATCGATCGCGAAAACGGCCACCCTGGCGAAAAACATCACAAAAGTGTTGACCACGCCCTGGATCAGAGTCATGGTCACCATATCACCGTTGGCGATATGGGACACCTCGTGCCCCAACACGCCCTCCAAGGCGCGCTCATCCATGCGCTCAAAAAGACCGGTCGATACGGCCAGAAGCGCCCGGTTTCGGCTGGGACCGGTCGCGAACGCGTTGACCTCGGGACTTTCGTAAAAACCCATCTCCGGCAGCGTGGAGAGCCCCGCCTTAAGACAGAGGCTTTGAACCTTCTCAACCAGCATTCTTTCCGCCTCCGATGCCGGGTGCTCGGGGTCAACGAGAACGACCCCCATCGCCTGCTTGGCCATCCAGCGCGAGAGTTGAAGCGAAATCAGCGCGCCGCCGAATCCAAACAGGCCGCAAAAGACCAAGAGACTGTAATAGTCCAAGCCGGAAGAGTTGATATAGGGCCGGACCCCCAGCAGATTGATGACCAAAGAAATGGTCGCCACCACCAAAAGGTTGATCGCGATAAACAGCATTACTCTTTTCATGCAATTTCTCCTCGCTTCGTTCCTGCTCCAAAACCCTGCGGGGCAAATTCCTCAAACTCCGCCGCTATATTTTAGCCGCTCTGAACCCCATATGCAAGCCCGGGACTTGTTTTTTTAACATCCTTGCGATAACATATGACTGGAGCTTCAAGAATTAATTCTTATTGAGGAGGTCCCCGTATGGATTTTCATCGCCCCGCCGCCGGCAGTTTAGC
>JACQRQ010000236.1 GCA_016206405.1 Elusimicrobiota bacterium
AAGGTACCCCAAGTGAATTAAGTATGGTGTCCCCAGAATTCAGCTACAATCACATCGGAGTCAATATGAAAATTGGCAGGCTAGTCAAACAACACATCAAACAGATTTTCTCCCATTGCGATAATGTGGATCATGACGAGATCAACTCCCTGCTCGATCCAAAATACTCCAAGAATACATTTGGGATTCATTTTTCGTTCGCCCGTGAACTTAAAAATATTGAACAATCTCAGTCGAAACGATATTGGACGGAAACATATTTGGTCAGAGGCAAACAGGTGCGGGTTACAAGTCAATGGTTTGAGAAAAGTAAACCGTTATTCATAGAGTACCTTCAATCAAAGGGGATCACACCGGCAGAGCACGAAAGAAATGAAGACGAAGACACCAAGAAGAAACAGGATCAGCCACCTTCAAGTCGGGCAAATAGCCGCTATCGTGGGAACCATATTGGGAATGCGCAGAATTTATTCATTAGAAATGTTCTCAGCAGCATTGGCGTTGAAACTTTCAATAAGGAAAACTGGAAATCCACAAAGGAGTATTTCTCGCATAGGTGCGCCTATTGTGACACTAAAACCAAGTTACAAATGGAGCACGCGATACCAATAAACAAGGAAAAACTGGGAGAGCACAGGCTCGGAAATATTGTGCCGAGTTGCGAGCTGTGCAATCGCAAGAAGAGCGGCAAAGACTTCAGAGAATTCTTAGAAGGAAACACAACGGCTATCAGCAAAATAGAAAAATATATGGACAGTAGAAACTATGTGCCGCTTGACGACAATGCGCAAATAAAAAAGATTTTAATTATGGCCCACAAGGAGGTTGCAGCACTCGCGGACAGATATATAACCATCATCAACTTACTCTTCGCAGAAAGTTCAAATGCGGAGCGCGGCAAAGCATGAAGCAAAACGCAAAGCTGACAATTCCACGAAAGCTGCCTAACAAGGGATCGACCGGAAAGGGGTCAAGATTTCGTCGGATTCCTGATCTTCTATGCAGAGAAGGGATTGATTCCGACGGGTGACGGCGATGGGTTGTATCTGCCGAGGAGGAACCGGCGCGAAGTCGCCGGGCCGGCCGCAGGCAGATGGGCCCCATCGGCGGCAGGACCTGTCGGGAGAATGAGAATCCTTGCCGTAAAATCCAGGTTTGCGCGCTTCCCGGCAGTGCAATCGCCCTCTCGGTTTTGCTATTCTTAATCCATGTGGAAAAAATTCCGCAGACGACGCTCCGCCGCCATCGGCGCGGGGTTGATCGCTTTTTTTTCTTTGACGGCTTTATTGGCGCCGGTGTTGGCGCCCGTTCCCCAGTATTCCCGGGACGCCTATCAAATCCCTCAGGAAGGCTACAGCCCCGACCCCCGGCCTCCCTCGCGGGACCACATCTTCGGCACCACCGAACAGCAGTATGACCTCTACTACGGCATCGTGTGGGGAACCCGGACTGCGTTTAAGATCGGCGTTTCCATCGTCTTGATCTCCCTGGCCGTCGGCGTCTTTTTGGGCAGCGCCGCCGGCTACTACGGAAAATGGGTGGACGAAATCCTGATGCGATTCACCGACATCATCCTCGCCTTCCCGGACCTGGTTTTGGCCGTCGTCATCGTCGCGGTGCTGGGTCCGGGCATCGAAAAAGTGACGGTCGCGCTCGCCGCCGTCTATTGGCCGACCTACGCGCGGCTGATCCGCGGCGACATTCTCTCGATCAAAGAGCGGGAGTTCGTGCTGGCGGCCAGGGCCCTGGGCGCCTCGGATTTTAGAATCCTCAGCCGGCATATCATCCCCAACTGCATCTATCCTCTCCTGGTCGTCGCCTCCCTCAGCATGGGGCGCATCGTCATCACCGCGGCGGCGCTGAGCTTTTTGGGGCTGGGCGCCCCGCCGGGCTACGCCGATTGGGGCATGCTGATTTCCCTGTCGCGGAACTGGATTTTGGGAACCTCGGCCAACGCCTTTGAATACTGGCATACCGTCTTTATTCCCGGGATGGTCATATTTCTTTTTGTGCTGGGATGGAATCTCCTCGGCGACGGCTTAAGAGACATCCTCGACCCCCGGCAGACATGATGGACACAATATGGAGATGATAAAGGAAACGCCCATGAACAACGCTCCCGTCCCCGCGCCGCCCGCTGAAAACTCAGGCGGACCCTTCACGCTCAGCGCCATGCTGGAGATGACGGCCCTGAGTTGCCCCTCCAACACCGCGCTCCTCTTCGAGGGAAAGAAAATCAACTTTCAAACCCTCTCAAAATGGGTCGGCCAAGCTTCGGCCGCCTTCGCCGGAAAGGGCGTCCAGAAAGGCGACTGCGTGATCCTGCAGTTGAGAAACTCCCCGGAATTCATCGTCGCCTACTTCGCTCTAGCGCGCTTGGGCGCGCGAGCTGTCCCGGTCAACTTTCTGGTCAAAAAATCGGAGGAGCTGGCCTACATCTTCAACCACTGCGGCGCTGCGGGCGCCCTCACTCAAAACGAATTTTTGAGCGGAGTTCTGGGGGCGCGGAAGCTTTCCCCCGGGCTGCGCCACGTTTGGAGCGCCGACGGCCGGGACGCTCACGATGGCGTCCAGAACTTCTGGGACTTCATCCAGGGATTTTCACCCGGCGACGCCCCCGCGGTCGAGATCAGCCCGGAGGACGTGGCCACCATTCTCTACACCTCCGGAACCACCGGCCAGCCCAAAGGCGTCATGCTGACGCACCAAAATCTCGTCAGCAACGTGCGCGCCAGCGTGAGCTGCCTGAACCTAAGCCGCCGCGACGTTTTTTTGTGCATCCTGCCGATGTTCCACACCTTCGCCTGGACGGCCTGCGTCTTGACTCCGATATACCTGGGGGCGCCGATTCTGGTGGTCGCCTCCATCACCCCGGCCGCGGTGTGGCTTAAGCAAATGCTGCGCCACGGGGCGACCCTTTTTCCCGCGATGCCGCAAATCTTCGCGGTTCTGTCCAAAGAGGCCAAAGGCTTCAAGCGATTGTTCCTGAAGTACCTCTGCTTCCGCAAAGTCCGCTTCGCGATTTCCGGCTCCGCGCCGCTGGCCGTCCACACTTTGGAGGAATTCGAGGCCAAGCTGGGAGTGCCGATACAGGAGGGCTACGGCCTGACTGAGACCAGCCCCGCCGTCTCCATCAACCCGGCCGTCAAGAGAAAAATCGGCAGCGTCGGAACATCCATGCCCGGCGTCAGCGTCAAAATCTTCGACGAGGACGACAAAGAGCTGGCCGCCGGCGCGGAAGGGGAAATCTGCGTCAAGGGCCCGAACGTGATGAAGGGCTACTACAAAGACGAGGAGGCCACCCGGGCGGCATTCAACAAGAGCGGCTGGTTTAAAACCGGCGACATCGGCATCATCGACGAGGAGGGCTACATCTTCATCCGCGACCGCAAAAAGGACATGATCATCGTCAAGGGCCTGAAGGTGTTTCCGGCGCAGCTCGAGGCCGTTTTGAGCGGCCATCCCGACATCGACGAGGCCGCCGTCATCGGCGTGCCGGACTCCACGGGAAGCGAGAAAATCAAAGCCTTCGTGGTCCTCAAAAAAGGCTCGCAAATGGACAAGGCTCAGATTCTCCATTTCTGCAAGCAAAAGCTGGACCCCTACAAGCGTCCCCGCGACGTGGAGATCGTGCCGCATCTGCCCAAAAATGCCCTGCAAAAAGTGCTCAAGCGCAAACTGCGCGAGCAAGAAATGGAGAGAGCCAAGAGCATTGAATCCTAATCTCAAAGCGACTCTTAACATCGCGGCGCAACTGGCGCAAAAACCCCTTTATCTGGTCGGCGGCTTCCTCCGCGATTTTTTTATCGGCAGACCCTCAGGGGACATGGACCTGGCCTACCACGGGCCCGTGCGCCCCTTCGCCGGACGCCTCGCCGACGTTCTGGGCGCCAGCTTGGTCGAGCTCGATGAAGCGACCAAGACCTTCCGCGTGGTTCCCCCGAAGCCGATCGGCCCGCTCCTGCATATCGACATCGCGCGAATCCAGGGAGACGGCATCGAGGCGGACCTCCACAAGCGCGATTTCACCATCAACGCGATGGCCCTGGCGCTGGCCTCCGGAAGCCCGTTGCGCTGCGCCGAGAATTTCAGGATCGAACCGGAACGTCTGATCAATCCCCTGAAAGGTTTTCAGGATTTGGAGCGCAAGACGATCCGCCTGACCTCCCCCGAGGCTTTGACCCAAGACCCCCTGAGAATGCTGCGAGCCTTCCGCCTCGCCGCGGAGCTATCCTTTCGCATCGAGCGCCGGACGATCGTCCACATCCGCAAACATAGCCGGCTCGCGCGCCAGCCGGCCCCGGAACGCATTCAAACGGAGCTCTGGAAGCTCTTTGAGAGACCCGCCACGGCGGAGGTCCTGCGGGTGATGGACAGGGCCGAACTCTTGGTCCCGCTCATCCCGGAACTGGAGCCGCTGCGGCGCTGCGCGATCAATTACTACGGCCGCGGAGGCGTCCTGCGCCACACCTTGGACGTGGTCCGCTGCCAGGATTTCCTTTTTGAAAACCTCGGCCGGATTTTTCCGGACATCGCCGCGCCTCTTCAAGAGCATTTGGACGCCCTCTCTCCGCCCAGAAACGGCGTGACCGCGCGCGCGCGGCTCAAAATCGCCGGGCTGCTGCACGACATCGCCAAACCCGCCACCGCGGAAATCATCAACGGGAGGCTGCGCTTCTTCTGGCACGAGGAAAAAGGGGCCGACATGGCCTCGAAGATTCTGCGCCAGCTCCGCGTCAGCCGGTCGGATGAAAAACTGATCTGCGCCGTCATACGCC
>JACQRQ010000230.1 GCA_016206405.1 Elusimicrobiota bacterium
CGCTTCGGCTTGCCGGACAAGAAGGGCGCGCTGGTGGGAACGGTATTTCAGGCTTCGCCCGCCGAAAAAGCCGGGCTCCAGCGCGGGGACGTGATCGTGGAGTTCGCCGGCCAAGCCCTGGAAGACGCCAATCAATTGACGCGCGCCGCGTCAAAGACGCCGCCCGGCAAATCCGTGGAGGTCGTTGTGATGCGCGGCGGCGGCCGGAAAACCTTGAGGGTGGAGATCGGCGAACGTCCGGAATGGGCGGAGCGGGGGCAGGCGCCTTCATCTGGCCCGGGCCGCCGGCGGGAACCTTCCGCGGCCAAGGACGCGGCGCAATGGGAGGGCGTCTCGGTGACGGAGTCCCGTTTCGGGGTGATCGTGGTCCAGGTCGCCAGGGACTCCAAACTCTACGGCCATCTGGAAGACGGGGACGTCATCCAGGGCGTCAATCAGCAGAAAATAGATTCGGTGGCGGATTTTAAAAAAGCGACCCGGGAGGCCAACCTCAAGGACGGAGTGGTCTTCGACCTCATTCGGGGCGGCCAGGAAATGTATATCAGCGTGCAAGAGTAGTATGGGGGAAGTGGTAGAGTGGCGGGGGGGGACTAGTGGTAAAGTGGTAGAGTGGTAAAGTGGCGAGCAAGAAAGTCTTAATGTGGTCTAGTGATCGAGTGGTCTAGTGATGGAGTGGGGCCAGGCCTTGGGCTAGAACCTTCACCAGGTTTCGAGCGCAGGCGGCGCCGGGGTCCAGCTTGGGGTTGTAGATTGTGACGTCCATCCCGACGGCGCGTCCGGAAGCTGCCAGAATTTTAAGAACCTCTCCTAGTTCGGCCAGACTTAGCCCTCCGGGCATTCGATAATCCACGGCCGGCATTACCTGATCGTCAAGCACGTCCACGTCCAGATGAATCCAAAAGCCGGCGGTTTTTTGAGACAGCATCCTCAAAGCCTGCCTGGAGGCTCGAGCGGCGCCGAGCCTTCGGATGCGTTGGAGCCTGTAGACGGCCATCTTTGTCCGGGCCACGTCGGGGCTTGAGTCTTCCCGCGCCTCGCCGGCGTCGCGCTGTCCGAAGACGACCACGTCGCGGTCTCTGACCAGCGGCTTACAGCCTTCTATGTCCGTCAAAATCGCGGGGCCGCGGCCGGTCACGATGGCCAGGTCCATGTCCGCCGCTTCGCCCGTGGGAGAGCTGCGGGGGGAATGAAAGTCGGCGTGGCCATCCAAAAAGAAAAGGCCGTATCTGCCTCTGCGCCTCAAGGCCAGGAGGTTGCCGATGAGGATGCTGCAGTCGCCGCCCAGGACGACGGGGAAGCGGCCGCGGTCGAGGGCGTCCGACACCCTGTCGGCCAGGCGGATGGAGAAATCGCGTATCGCGGGGCCGTTTAAGACCCCGGTGCGCGGATCCCTGCGCGCGAGGTAGGGCGGCAAGCGCAGCGCAGCGGTTGAGCCCGCGCTCAGCCATTTTAGCAGGCCGGCCTTTTTGAGCGCCTTCGGCGCGCTTTCGACCCCCGAGGGCCTAAGTCCGAGAACGGAAGGCGCCTCGATCACGGAGAGATCAATAGACATTCGAAGGCCGCTTACGGCTGCGCGGATTCCTTTTCGTAGTCGATGCGGTAGACGGCGCCGGCCTTGTCGTCTGAAACCAGCAGCGCGCCGTCGGGCATGACCAGGACGTCCGCCGGGCGGCCCCACGGTTTTTTGGCCCGGAGCCAGCCCTGGGCGAAAGTCTCGTACGCGGTCGCGCGATTTCCCTCAACCCGCGCCAGCATGATGCGGTAGCCCGCCGGGGCGGAGTTGTTCCAGGAACCGTGCTCGGCGATGAAAATCTGGCGGCGGTAGCGCTCGGGGAACATCGTTCCGGTGTAGAAGCGCATGCCCAGCGCCTCGACGTTGGGGCCAAGCTCCAGGGCGGGCGGGACGTATTGGCCGCAAAGGCCTTTCTTGCCGAACTTGGGATCGTCGATGTCTTTTCCGTGGCAGTGGGGAAATCCAAAATGCAGGCCTTTGTCCGGAGCGCGGTTGAGCTCGTCGGGCGGCAGGCTTTTTCCCAGCCAGTCCCGGCCGTTGTCGGTGAACCACAGCGCGCCGGTTTCCGGCTGCCAGTCGAAGCCGGCCGCGTTGCGTATGCCGGAGGCGAAAACCTCCAGGCCGGAGCCGTCGGGGCGCATGCGCAGCAGCCCGGCGAAGCGCGGGTCTTTTTTCTTGCAGGCGTTGCACGGCGCTCCCACGGGCACGTACAAGAGGCCGTCGGGGCCGAAGCGGATGAGCTTGGAGCCATGGTACCGGGTTTTCGGGAAGGCGGCGTTGACGACGACGGGTTTGGGGGGCTTTTTGAGGCGCTTTTCGATGCCGTCGAAGCGCAGGACCCTGTGGACCTCGGCGACGTACAGGGCTCCGTCCCGAAAGGCCACGCCGTTGGGCGCGAAGAGCTTGCGCGCCACGGTCCAAACCTGGTCGGCGACGTTGTCCTTGTCTTGGTCCATGACCGCGTAGACGTTGCCTTGCTCCCGAGTTCCGATAAAAAGGGTCCCCTCGGGACTCAAGGCCATCGTGCGCGCCCCCGGAACGTCCTTGGCGTAAAGCCGTATTTTAAAACCCGGAGGAAGCTGGATGGAGTCCAGGGGCAAAGGCTTCGTCGCGGCGCCCAAAGGGCCGGCGAGAAAGACGAGGAAGCCTAGGATCGTCGCTAATGCCCGCATACGCTCAGCTTGCCGCCTTCGATGGGGCCTCAACGGGCGGCGCCCCGGCGCCGGCGGAAAAAAACGGCATGAGCAGGATTTTTTTCAGGGTCACGTCTTCCCGCTTTGGAAACTCGGGCAGGCCGATGATCAGTTTTACCTGATCGATGCCTTCCACGTTGTAGGTTCTCATCCAACGGTCCCAAAAAGAGAAGACGGTGGAATAATTGGAATTGGTGTGGGTCCTGACCTGGGAGTGGTGCACCCGGTGCATGTCGGGAGTGACGAAAAGGCGCCTCAGGCGCGCGTCCCAAAGACCGGGCAGCTTGAGGTTGGAGTGCTGTATTTGGGCGAAGGCGAGAAGGCCGGCTTCGAAAATAACGACGGCTTCGACGCTCGGGCCCCAAAGCGTCATCATGGCCGTTCTAAATACGGTCGAGAGCAGAATCTCAAGAAGATGGAAGCGGCTGGCGCTGGTCACGTCCAGGTCGAGGTCGGAATGGTGGACTTGATGCAGGCGCCATAGGACGGGAACTTCGTGGTAGGCCCGGTGCCAAAGGCAGGTGATGAAATCAAAGAACAAAAAGCTCAGCAGGACGTTGGTCCGGGGACCGCACCCGGTCAGGTTCAAGAGGCCGACGCCGTTTTTCCGAAGCCAGACGACATAGGCCACGATGAGGCCGCTCAAAAAGAAGTTCACGATGAGGCCGTTGGAGAGGGTCAAAAACAGGTTGCGCGTCCAGCGCGCCAGCCGCCGGTCGGCGGAAGCCTTAAAGGGCCTGCATTGCTCCATGGCCCATAGAGAGCCCAGGCCGCCGAAGGCCAGGAGGCTTCTGGGCGAGGCGATAGAAAAAATGTGATGCATGCGGTCGCCGGAATCAAACCGAGGCCGGGCGGCTTTCTAAAAAAGTCTTCAGGGCCTGTTTGCCTCCGCTCAGAAAGGGTTCCCCGTCGCCTACCAGCAAAGTATCGAAGTCCAAAGCCGGCAGCTTCTTAATTTCCTCCAGAACCGCGGCCCGCCCCAGGTGCTTCTTGACCAAGCCGATCGAGCCGGCGGGATGGCCGGTCACCGCGTCCCCCACGATAAGAATTTTTCTCTCTTTCCACAGAAAGGCGCACTCGCCCGGCGATTTGAGCGCGCGGAAGCGGATCGTTTCCAGCTCGCCCCATAGCAGGGCGCCGTCCTGAAAGGTCCGCTCCGGGGGCGCGCTCAGAAGGGGGGCGTCGGCCTCGTGAATCCACACGGGGATTTTATACCGCTGCCGGAGCTCATCCGAGGCCCGCTCATGGTCCTTGTTGGTCAGGAGAATATGGCCGGGCCTGCCTAAATTTTCAATCTCGCGCCAGGTTTCCTCGCCGGCGTAAGCCGGATCGACGAGAACGAGGCCGTCCCTCAGACCGAGGCAGAAGCCGTTGAAATGCATCCGCTTTTCGTCGCTGAACCACTTCCAGCGCCAGACACCTTCCGTCACTTGAGTTAAAGCGCTCATCCGCGAAACCTCCTAAAAGTTAAAATAGAGCGGCAATCATTATTACAGCACTTCGGGCGCGCGCGCATCAATATGGCTGCCGCAAACATGTTATGATATGGTTCATATGGCTGAACCCAAATTTTTTGCCGACTGCATGTTGGGCAAGCTGGCGAAGTGGCTCGCGCTGCTCGGCTACGATTCGCGCTTTGCCGGGGCCGGCCGGCGCGGCGACCTGGAGCTTGTGGGCGAGGCGAAGAAGGAGGGGCGGATTTTTCTCACCTGCGACGGCAAAATCCCCGATGTCCGGGGCGTGCGGAAAATAGTCATTAAAGAGAAGCGTCTTGAGGAGCAGCTCCGCCGCGTGCTGCGGGAACTTGGGCTCAAACCCGACCGCCGCAGGTTTTTCACCCGGTGCGCCGCCTGCAACGCCGTTCTTGAGCCGGCGCCCCGCGAAGAAGCCTTGAAGGCCGTTCCCCCGCGCGTGCGGGAGCATGCCGTGGAATTTTTCCGCTGTCCCG
>JACQRQ010000228.1 GCA_016206405.1 Elusimicrobiota bacterium
AAAATCATCGAGGTGGAGCCGACCGTGATCTCGTCGCCGTCTTGCAGCGGGCGCTGGCCGTTGACCGCCTCTCCGTTGACGATCGGATAGCCCGCCTTGACGGCCACCAAAACGTACTGATCGCCCCGCCGGGTGATCATCGCGGCGACGTCGGGGGCGAAAAGCCCCTTGATGCGAACGGTCATGCGGTCCGACTTCCCGATGTAAGTCGACATGGTGGTCAGCTCGATTTCGGCGGGTTCGGCCACCATTCCCTTGGTGATCGAGACGACGCCCATCTTGACGTCTTCGGAGGCCTTGGCGGGAATCGCGGCGGCCGCTTCCGGAACCTTGGCGGCGGAAATCACCATCGTGGCGTCGCTGTCGGGAGGAGCCGCGGGCGGGGCGACGGGCGCGTCGTCTATAAAAACCAAGGAATGCTTCACGAGGCCGATCACGTCGTTATTCTGAAGCCCGGAGGATAGGACTTTCTTGTCGTTGACGAAGGTGCCGTTGGTGGATTTTAAATCCTCCACGAAATACTTGCCCGCCTGGCGGAAAATCTTGCAGTGCTTGCCGGAGATGGCCGCGCTGTCGATGATGATGTCGTTTCCGGGCTTGCGGCCGACCGTCAGCACGTCTTTATTGATCGGAATTTCCTTGATGACCGCGGTGTTGAATTTAAGCAGCAATTTAGCCATTGCGTTTGATTCCTAGCGAGCCTTGAGCCCGAAAAAAAAGTTTCTAACCGCCTGCAGAGAGCTGGTCCTCTGCACCTGGCCGACCGCGACGCTGACGTTGTCCACGCCGCCGTTGCGATTGGACATCTCAATGAGCCGGTCGCAGATCGCCAAAGGCTCCTTCTGCTCCAAGACCGCCTTTAAAACCCCCTCGTCGGAGACCATTTTATTGAGCCCGTCGGAGCATAGAAGCACGACGTCCCCGTCCATCGCCGGATGCTCGGCCACGTCCACCTGAACCTTTGGCTCCACCCCGAGCGCGCGGATGAGGATGTTCTGCATGTTGGACTTTTCGGCCTGC
Source organism: Elusimicrobiota bacterium (assembly GCA_016206405.1). Taxonomy (GTDB): domain Bacteria; phylum Elusimicrobiota; class Elusimicrobia; order O2-12-FULL-59-9; family O2-12-FULL-59-9; genus O2-12-FULL-59-9. The sequence goes on from JACQRQ010000228.1 coordinate 1,021, forward strand.
TCCAGGCTGATGAGCCCTTTGCGCACCTGCTCCATGACGAGCGAATGATCGTCGCTGATCTGCTGCATGGCGCCTTCGCGCACCACGTAGGCTCGGCTGTCTCCCACGTGGGCCACCGCGTAGTGGTCCCCGTCGAGCAGCAGGGAGGTGAGCGTCGTTCCCATGCCGCTGTCTTTGGGAAACTTATGCGCCGCCTCAAAAATAACCTGGTTGGCCATGCGGACGCAGAAAGCCAGTTGGTTGGTTTTAAGCGCGAGGGCCGGGTCGGAGCCCTCGGGAAGGCTGGGGCGCTCCGACTGGGCCATGCTGCGCAAATTCTTCAAAACGACGTCCACCGCGATCTGGCTGGCGACCTCGCCGGCCTGATGCCCGCCCATGCCGTCGGCCACGATTAAAAGTCCCAAATCGGCGTCCGCCCCGATGCTGTCCTCGTTGTTGTCCCGCTTGCGGCCCACGTCCGTCTTGGCGGCCAAACTCAGCTTGAGCGATGCCATGTCTATTTCAAATCTTCCTTAGGGGTAAACGGCATGGTCTCATCCGCGCCGCCGGACTCAGCCGGGACCGGCGAGCCGTCGCCGGGAGAGCTGCGCATCGTGGCGTCCGAATCTCCGGCCGATGCGGCGGCCTGCGCGGACACCGCCGCCGCGGCGACCGGCGCGGAGGAGGCTGCGGCGATTTTCGGATCGGCCATGGCCGCCGGAGGCTCTTTGCCGTCTTTGACGGCGCGCAAATCCGCCGCCATGTCGGCGCCGCGCTGGTAGCGGTCCTCGGCGCTCTTGGTCAAAGCCTTGTTGATCACGGCCCGGATGCCGGCGGGCAGATCGGCCCGCACGGAAAGGATGTCCGGATGGGGGTCGCTCGCGATCTGAAAAAGGAGAGTTCCGATGGACTCGCCGCCTTTAAAGGGTTTTTCACCGGTCAAGAGCTCAAACAGCGACACTCCCAAAGAGAACAAGTCGGCCCGGCCGTCCACCTTTTTGCCGGCCACCTGCTCCGGGCTCATGTAGGAGGGGGTCCCCATGACCGTGCCCGTGGCCGTCTTGGAAGAAGAGGCGATGCGCGCGATGCCGAAATCCGCCACGCGGATGGTGCCGTCGGATAAAAGCATGATGTTGGCCGGCTTGATGTCCCTGTGAACGACGCCGTTTTGATGGGCATAGTCCAGGGCATCGGCCGTTTTGGCCACGTATTCGAGCACCGTCTCCACCGGCAAAAGCTTTTCCTTGGCGGTGCGCTCCTTGAGGTCGGCGCCCGACAACAGCTCCATGGCGATGAAGCACACGTCGTGCTCCTCGCCCGCGTCGAAGATGCGCACGATGTTGGGATGGTTGAGATTTCCCGCCGATTCCGCCTCGCGGAAAAACCGCATTTTGAGCTCCTTGAGCTCCTTTTCCCCCACATCCGTATCCAGGGCCATGGTCTTGATGGCCACTTGGCGGTTGATCTTTGGATCGCGCCCGAGGTAGACGATGCCCATCGCCCCGCGGCCGAGCTCTTTGACCACCTCGTAGCGTCCCAAGGTGGGCGTCAGGCTGGCCCCCTCCACCATGATGGTCGCGTCCTGCTTCTTGCCGATCGCGCCGCCGAAAACGGCGCCCTCGGAGGCTTTCTTCAGGTTTTCCATCTTTTGATCGATGCCCTTGTAGACGGGGTTGAGCTGCGCCATGTGTTCATAGACGGAGATGGCTTTGTTGTATTGGCGCTTGCGCTCAAAATCCAGGCCCAGATTGTAGAGCAGGTCCAGCATCCCCTCATCCAGCGGGCAGCCGCGGAATTTGTCAAACGCCAAGTCGAGCATGCCTTGTCCCTGGAAGGAGAGCCCGAGCATTTTGTTGGTTTCTATCTGGGACGCCTCCACGAGCTCCTTTTTTTTCTCCGTGACCAGGAAACGCTTGGTCATGATGAGGGTATAGCCCGCGGCCAGAAGAAAAGCGGGATAGACGACCTTGATCCACTGGGAAGACGCCACAAAAAGATAAATGCCGGCCGTCAGAACCCCCGCCAACAATCCGCTGGAGAGCAGGGCGCCGAGCGTGGCCTTGAGCCGGGGCAAAACGAAGGTGATGTAAAGGGCGAAAACCAAAAGGAGGATGAGCTCCGCCATATCCGCCCACACGGGGCGGTAAAGAAAGCGCTGCTGGAGCACGTTCTCCACGGCGGTGGCCACCAGCTCCACCGCCGGAAAAGCGGCCGAGGCGGGGGTCACAAACTGGGTCCCTATGCCGGTGGCGGTGGGGCCGATGATGACGATCTTGTCTTTGAAAGCCTCCGGCTGGACCTTTTCGTTCATGACATCGTAGAAAGAATAATGCGTGAACGTCCCCTCCGGCCCGTAAAAGGAGAGCATGAAGCTCCCGAGACCGTCCAAGGGAATCTCGGCCTTGCCGAGGTAGAAGCGGTCCTCCAAGTTGAAAGAAATCTCGTTGCGTGGAATCGTTTGGTATTGCCGCACAAGCTCGGCGGAGAAGGAAGGGAAAAAGTCGTTGCCGTAATGGATGGCCGCCAGTTCCCGCCTTAGAGCGCCGTCCACGTCGGCCATGGTATTGACGTGCCCCACCCCGACCGCCCCTTGGGCGAAGCGCAAAAGCGGGAAAGTGGCCTCGGAGGCCTCCACCACGGCCCCCAAGCCGTATTCGGAAGCTACCGTCTCCAAAGTGGAAATGGCGACCTCCGGCGGCGCCGGCTTGGGCGCGGCGCCCACGCCTTTGCCCAGATCAAAGTAAAGCGGCACCACCACTTTGCTGGAGGCGGCGATCGTATAGGCCAAATGCGAGTCCTGGTCCAGCCTTTCTTTGGACTGCGAAAACATTTTGGCCAGCTCGTCGGCCTTGGGGGTTCTCGCGATTTTGCCGGAGGCCAGCGCTTCCTTGAATTTTTCCCCCAAGGCGGCGACCTCCTGCAAGCCTTGGCTGCTCTCGGGCTCCGAAAATAAAATATCGAGGCCGATCACCTTGGCCCCGTAGCCGTCGAGCCGTTTTATCATGTCGGCGATGGTTTCTCGCGGCCAGGGCCAGCGGCCCAGCTTGGCCAAGCTGTCATCGTCGATGGTGACCAAGGCCACGGAGTTGGAAGGCTCCGACGAGCGCAGATTGGAGCGAAAATCGTAAAACTTCAGCTCCAGCGATTCCAAGGCGGGATGGTTGTTGAAAAAAAGCCCCAGCACGACGATGCTGAGGACGGCGCCCCATAGGGTGTCTGAAAGAATAAATTTTTTCACAATATCAAACCGCTCCAGCGGGCCCGGAGTTGAACCGGCCCCCCGGAAAACCGGCGGTTACGCAAAGTATAATAGAAAAAATGAGACTCTGCAACTCTTTATCGCGCCTTACGCTTCTAAACCATAGTGGTACAGTGATAAAGTGGCAGGGGGGAAGTGATAGGGGGAAGTGGTAAAGTGGTAGAGTGATAAAGTGG
>JACQRQ010000229.1 GCA_016206405.1 Elusimicrobiota bacterium
GGCCGCCGCAGGGGGTTTGAATTCAAGCGGACGGAAATTCCCGCGCTGACGCCCTCGATGCGGACGGCTTTGAAAGATCTCGCGCTGGACCGCCTCGAAGTCGTTCATGCGGGAGAGAAGAATTTCCCTCTGGCGCGGCGAGTCCATGCCGTTCCGTTGCGCCGATTTCGCGCCGCATCGTGAGCCTCCATGTCCCCCGCCGGCTATGGCGACAATTTCGGCGGGAACATCCCCCCATGCGGCTGGCTCGGCGGCCCTGCCCAAAATCCGCAATCTCAAGAACGTCCCCAACCTGCACCGGCTTCGCACGGGGGACCACCGCGCGATTTTTCGTTGAGCGCCGGGCCGGGGCTTTCATCCCTTTCGGCTGCCATCGGCGCCGCCGCCACCCGGAACCGGCCGCCCACCTCCCCGGGCCAAGTCAGCCAAATAGGCGCCGAACTCAAAAACTGCGAGTTGGCCTCCGCATGATGCCCTGCACAGATACCGCAAAATGTTGAGGAATTGTGCACGCCGGCTAAATTCTTGATTTAATCGCTGTTTTTGTGCATAATACCTCAATAAAGTTGAGGAAATGTGTGGTGGGAAAATCCAGCGAAGCTTACGACCGGCTTTACGAGCTTGCTTCAGACCAGCAAGGCTACTTCACCACGAAGCAGGCCATCACGGCCGGCTACGCCGACAACGTGCACCCGTTCCATGTGAAAGCCGGCAACTGGATCCGCGAACATCGCGGCATTTACCGCCTGGCAAAATTTCCTGGGAGCGAGCATCCGGACATGGTTCTGTGGCACCTGTGGTCGCGAAACCGGCACGATGATCCGCAGGGGACATACTCTCATGAAACGGCGCTCAGCTTCTATGACCTATCAGATCTCAATCCCGCCAAACTGCACATGACGGTGCCGCCCGGTTTTCGCAGAAACAGCGCGATCCCGAGGATACTCGTCCTGCATCGCGGAGTGGTCCACCAGGATGACGCGGCGTCGGTCCAAGGCTTCCGTGTGACGCGGCCCCTGAAGGCGATCGCCGACCTCCTGGTTGAGCGCTCGGTCCAAATGGATCACATGGAGCAGGCCGTCAAGCAGGCGTTTCGCCGCGGACTCATCCTTCCCGGCCAACTTGAAAGCGCAATCAGAATCCCCGACACCATCAAGAAAGAAATAGAAGACCTGAGAGATAAGCGGAATGGATAAGCCCCAGAAATATGCCACGGCTATGGCGTTTCGCCGAGCGCTGGAAGACCGGCTTAAGCTGATCGCTGAAAAGGAGCGGGTGGCGCTGGAGCGGCTGCGCCGCGAGGTTGCCTTCGACCGTCTGTTGGCGCGCTTGTTTGGGCGCGATGATGCGCCTTGGGTGCTTAAAGGCGGCTACGCTCTGGAGGTGCGCATCAAGCAGGCGCGCGCCACAAGGGACATCGACCTTGCCCTGCGCCATAATTTTGGCAAAACCAAGGGCACGGCGCTCAACGACGAGATTCTCAAAGCCTTGCGAGCCGCGGCGGCACTAGACTTGGAAGACTTCTTTCAATTCGAGTTCGGCGATGCCATGATGAACCTGGACGCGGTGCCTTACGGGGGAGCGCGCTTTCCTGTCACCGCGCTTATGGACCGACGCGTCTTTATCAAATTCCATATCGACGTGGGAGCCGGAGACGTGCTGCTTGCCCCACTTGACACTACCGAGGGCCGCGACTGGCTGAAATTTGCGGGGATACCCGCCGCGAAGTTCCCCACGATCACGAAGGAGCAGCACTTCGCGGAGAAGGTGCATGCTTACACTCTTCCCCGGCCGTCGGCCAATTCCCGAGTCAGGGACATGGTGGATATGGTCTTGCTCATCACGTCGAGTCCGAAGCTGGACCCGCCGCTGGTCAAGAAAGCCATTGACGCGACTTTCGAGCGGAGAAAGACGCACGCGATGCCTAACAGCCTGCAGCCGCCGCCGGCCGATTGGAGACAGCCTTACGCCGCGCTCACGCGCGAGTGCGGCCTTTCCGAGGACTTGGACGCGGCGTTTCGACTGCTCGCTGCCTATCTCAATACCGGTTGAGCCCAGGCAGCCGGCTTGGCTGCCGCTCCATTTGGGAAATTCCGATTGTTGCCGGCCGGCCAACGACAGCCTCAATCTCCAGAGCGCCGGTCACTGGAATCGGTTCGCATAATAGTTACATTCTATGTGACTATTATGCGGGGTGAATGTCGGCCGGCAATTCCGGCGAATGTCCCGCTGCTCTCCTTCGTTCGATTAGACGCTTCCGTTGGAGAGCAGCCACTTCTTTTCTCTAGGCCAAATTACAAAATCAATTTTACGTTACCACCCTGAGAATTCCATAGCGAAAGCAGAGATTTTAATTTATAATTCAACATCATCAGACGCGTCTCGCTGTGACCCTCCATGTCATCAACCAGCTTTTCCCACGATTCCGGCGGAAACATTCCCCCATGCGGCTGGCTCGGCGATGTCGCCACTTTTCTCGAAACGCCTGAAGAAAAAATTCTCTCATCTCTAACGTCCTACCTCCGCCAGACCGGCGCCCCGCAAGTCTACGCATGGGATCGCAGCCTCAGAGTCTTGCGCGATCAACTGTCCGCCTGCATGCCTCTAGCATCGGGGTTCGCGGTCGTCCTTGAATTCGAGCTTCCGCGAACTGGCGGCCGGCGCCCGGACCTCATCGTGCTTGAAAACGGGTTGGTGCTCATCATCGAATTCAAAAATCGTGTCGCTTTCGAGCCCCAGGACCTCGATCAGGTGAAAGGATACGTCCGTGACCTTGGCGAATACCATTCGGGATGCCGGGGAAAGACCCTCGTGCCGATCCTTGTTCCAATCGGAATGCAAGGCGATTCCGAGGAACTCGACGGCGTACGGATTGTCCCGCCATCGCGGTTGGGGGCGCTCATCCGAGAATTATCCCGCGGCGGAGCGAGCGCGGGCGCGGATGGCAACGCTTGGGTCCGCGCGCCCTATGAACCGCTTCCCGCTCTCGTTGAAGCCGCAAGACTCCTGTTTGAGAGACAGCCCCTGCCTCGCATCCGCACGGCCGAGTCCGCACACATCCCGGAGACCCTGGGTCGCTTGGAAGCTCTTGCTAGAGAGGCCCGGGAAAAAAAGAAGCGCATTCTGGCGCTTGTCTCTGGCGTTCCGGGGAGCGGCAAAACGCTTGTCGGCCTGCAACTTGTCCACTCCCGCGCATTGGGAGGGCCGGCCGTTTTTCTTTCAGGCAACGGACCGCTGGTTCAAACGCTTCAATACTCCCTCGGCAACCGCGAATTCGTCCGCGATATCAAAAAATTCATCCACGAACACCTTATCCGCACGTCATCGGCTCCGCGGGAACGTGTCATCGTTTTCGATGAAGCGCAACGCGCGTGGGATCGGGATCGGGTGCTCAAGAAACATCGCGGCCGCCTGACCGAGGGAGAGCCGGCCCTTCTGGCCAGAATCGCAGCGCGGGCGGATGACGGCTTCCTTCTCGTCGCTCTTTTGGGAACCGGACAGGAAATTCATGAAGGCGAGGAGGGCGGTTTGGCGCAATGGGTCGAAGCGTTCGGTTCCGCCGGCGGATGGGAAGTCGCCGGGCCCCCTGCCTTTGAAAATGAATTTCTGGACTCCGGGCTTCCGTGGCGCGGCGACAACCTCCTGCAACTCTCCGCCACGCTCCGCAGCCACCGGGCTTCGAATATGACCCAGTGGGCTGAGCGTTTTCTCGAAGGACGCCTTCCGGCCGCCGCTCTCCTTGCGACTGAAATGCGCGCTCAGGGTTACCATATTCGGGGATCGAGATCTCTCGAAGCCCTTCGCATATTTGCGAGGGACTTGTACGGAGGTTCATCAACGGCCCGATACGGTTTAATCGCCTCTTCGCGATTCCGCAACCTGGAGGCGTACGGGGTTAGAACTCCGCCGGCAAGATATTTCAATCATGGCGCTTGGTATGAAAACCCGGCCGATGAACGAAATTTCTGCCGCGGCCTTGAAGTCGCTGAAACGGAGTTCGGATGCCAAGGATTGGAATTGGATTTTCCGATCGTCTGCTGGGGTCCGGATCTCGTATGGCGCGAAGGACGCTGGGAGGCTATAATTCGACGGCGCAATCCTCATGTCCGCGACGCCGCCAAACTCCGATTGAACGCCTACCGCGTTCTGCTCACTCGCGGGCGCGACGGGCTTGCCGTCTTCGTGCCTCCTGCGGGTTCGGCCATGGACGCCACCTGGCAGGCTCTGCTGGCGGGAGGAATGGAGGCGCTGAAATAAGTCGTTGGTGCTACAAGCTGCGGTTAGGAAGCCTCGTCATCGACCGCCCTCATTCGCAAACGCATCAGAATTTTTGTCATAGCCAAACAACCTTGATTTCTTTCTCGACTTCTTTAAATTCCTTGTCGCCGGAAACGAGGTCCGCTTTTTCGAGCTTGGCCAGGGCCGCGGCGAAGCAGTCGGCGTAGGACATTTTATGGGCCGCCTTGAGCGTCGCGGCAACGCGGGTGATCTCGCGGTCGGCGTCCACGACCTCTATCGGAAGGGTCTCCAGAGTCTGCGCCGCTTTGTCGGCGACTTCCTTTCCGGCCGTCCGGTGGACAATATAGTAGACCTCCCCCCAATTGACGACGGAAAGCAGCAGGGGCCTCTCTTTGTCCCGGGCCTGTTTGATGAACTCGCCGACCGCCTCGGCGCCGGGCTCGTTTTCAAGGTAGGCGATGACGCTGTAGGAGTCGAGCACCTTCCTCATGGTCACAATTCGCGCTCCTTCTTCTTGTCATCGAGAAGGGCCTTCAAGGCCTTTCCGCCGGTGCCGATCGAGCCGCGAACCTCGTCAATATATTCATCGGTGACGGGCCGAAGCACGATGTCCTCGCCTTGCTCGATAAAACAAACTCGGGTCCCTTTTTTAATCCCGTGCCTGTGGCGCAATTTCGACGGGATGACGATTTGCCCCTTCGTGGTCACGATTGCCGTTTCCATTCCACCAGCCTCCAACACCTTAATTAAGTATAACAGGATGATGATAGTAAGTCAATATATATAATGTCTTACATACAATTTAAAGTAACCTGGCTGGTTCTCTCGTTGAGCCGCGCATTTAAGCCATCAAGGTATTGACAAATACCTGGAAAGCGGATAAACTTACCTATAGATATTAATAATGATAGGTATTTCTATCCATGACTAGCGCTGCGCTATACCACAGAGAGGCAGAAATATTCAGGGCCCACGGAGGGCTCCTGCGGACCTCCCAGGCTCTCAAGCTCGGCATTCACCCAAGGAATCTCTACGGCATGCGGGAAGCCAAGATCATCGAGCCCATAAGCCGCGGCCTTTTTCATCTGACCGAACTGCCCCCACTGTCCAAGCCGGACCTAGCCACGGTGGCGCTCAAGATTCCCCAGGGCGTGATCTGCCTGATCTCGGCCCTAGCCTTCCACGATATCACGACCCATATCCCTCACGAAGTCTTCGTGGCCCTGCGCAAAGGCGCCGAGAAGCCACGCCTGGATTTCCCGCCGGTAAGATTCGTATGGCTCTCCGAATCGGTCTTTAGCGCCGGCATCGAAACCCACAAGGCGGATGGGGCCGAGGTCCGGGTGTACTGTCCAGAGAAGACCGTGGCCGATTGTTTTAAGTTCCGCAATCGCATCGGCACGGACGTCGCTCTGGAAGCGCTCAAACTCTGCCGCGAAAGGAAGCGCTCCAAACCGAAGGCACTGCTTAAGTACGCGAAGCTCTGCCGGGTCGAGCGCGTGATGAAGCCCTACCTGGAGGCCCTGCTGTGAGGAAGGAGATCAAAGACATCTCCGCGTCGGTCCGCCAGAAACTTCTCAACCGGGCCAAAGAGACGAATCGCCCCTTTGATGAGCTCCTCCAGTATTTTGCCATGGAGCGGTTTCTCTATCGCCTCAGCGAGTCCAAGCACCGGGACAGTGTGGTGCTCAAGGGCGCACTTATGTTCGTCGTGTGGAAAGCGCCGCGTTCGCGCGCGACGCGGGATATCGACTTCTTGGGCCGTATGCCCAATACCGTTGAAAAGCTGGAGGCCGTGGTCCGCGAGGTCTGCGAAGCCAAGGCCGAGCCCGACGGCATTGTTTTCGATCCCGGCAGCGTGAAGGGCGCGAGGATCAAGGAAGACGCCGACTATGAGGGCGTCCGCATTCGCTTTATCGGAAAGGTGGGCCAGGCGCGGGCTTACATGCAGATCGACTTCGGTTTCGGAGACGTCGTCTTCCCCAAGCCCGAGGAAATCGACTACCCAACCATCCTTGATATGCCAAAACCAAAGCTGAAGGGCTACCCGCGGGAAACGGTCGTGGCCGAGAAGTTCGATGCCATGGTCAAATTGGACATGCTCAACAGCCGAATGAAGGACTTCTACGACATCTGGCTTTTGGCCCAACAGTTTGATTTCGATGGAGAGAATCTCCGCGAGGCCGTTGCGAAGACATTTGCCAATCGGAAAACCGGAATGAGCACGGAACCCACGGCCCTATCAAAGGAGTTCTCAGAGAACGCCGAGAAACGGACGCAGTGGACGGCATTCATCCGCAGGACAAGGCTTGAGAACGCGCCCAGGGAACTAGGCGAGGTTGTCGCAGTCCTGCGGGATTTTCTTCTCCCAATCGCCACGGCCATAGTCGCGGGCGACCGCCGATCCATATTTTGGAAGGCCCCCGGCCCTTGGCGGGACCGCTAAAACCTCCTCCCCTCCAGGGTCTCGATTTTGGCGCGCAGGTCGGGGCTGAGGCGGGTGACGGTTTTGCGTTGGTAGTCGTAGCAGACCTGAACCGTCTCGGCGGTCGCCACCACGCGCTGAGTCTTTTCCTCCAAAATCAGGTATTCGGAGGCAAACTTGGCGCCGCCGAGCTCCTTGGTGCGGATGTAGACGGCCAAGTCGTCGGTCAATAGCGCCGGAGAGCGGTAGTCTATCTCCACGCGGGCCAGGATGAAGCTGATGTCGCGGTGATCCTTGAAATCCGA
>JACQRQ010000223.1 GCA_016206405.1 Elusimicrobiota bacterium
CCACTTTATCACTCTACCACTCTACCACTTTACCACTCGCCCCTGATCACTTATCCTTTTTTCCCATAGGGATACCACCACGGTTTGACGTTCTGTTCGAAGTCCCAGTGGACGTGTTTGGACTGCTGAAATTCCTCCAGCCCCTCCTCGCCCAATTCCCGCCCTCCCCCCGTGGCTTTGTAGCCCCCGAACGGCCCCGCGTCGTTGTCGGTCAAGGGATCGTTCACCCAAATGGTTCCCGCCTGGACCTCTTCATAAAATTGCTTGACCTTTTTGGCGTCGTGCGTGTATAAATTGGCCCCCAGGCCGTAAACGGACTCGTTGGTCCACCGCACCGCCTCGTCGAAGTCGTTAAAGGCGCGGACCGGGCAGACCGGGCCGAAGGTTTCATCGCGCATGACGGTCATGGAGTGATCCACGTTGGACAAAATGGTGGGCTCGAAGAAAAAGCCTCGGGAGAGCTCTTTGGGGCGCTTGCCTCCGGTCAACAGCTTGGCGCCCTTAGCGAGCGCGTTTTTGACATGCGCCTCCACCTTCTTAAGGGACATCCGCCCGATCATGGGCCCGATGTCCGTGTCCTTTTGCATGCCGTCGCCCACTTTGAGCTTTTTCGTGAATTCCACCAGCCTTTCTATAAACGGCCTGGCCACGCCCTTATGCACGTAAATTCTTTCCGCGGAGGTGCACACCTGCCCTGCGTTCAAAAAGGCGGCCCAGGCCACCGCTTTGGCGGCCACGTCCAAATCCGCGTCGGCCTCCACAACGAAGGCGTCCTTTCCCCCCAGCTCCAAGTGGACCTTTTTGACCTGGTCGGCGCAAATCCTCGCCACCCTGCGGCCGGTCTCCAAGCTGCCGGTAAATGCCACCATGCCGACCCCTGGATGCTCCACCAAGCTTTGCCCGGCCGTTTCCCCGCTCCCGGTGACGATATTGACGACCCCCGGCGGAAAGTGCTCAAAAACCTCGGCGAGAGCCAAAGTGCTCAACGGCGTTTGTTCGGCTGGCTTGATAACGACGGTGTTTCCAGCCGCGAGCGCCGGAGCCGCTTTCCAAGCCAGCAGCAAAACGGGATAATTCCAAGGGATGATGCAGCCCACGACTCCGTAAGGCTCTTTTAATACCAAATTCAATTGGCTGGGCTCCAGCGAGGGGATCACCCGGCCGCGCCGGTTCCTTTGAAGTTCGGCATAATAATCAAAACAACTTGCGGACCAGCTCATTTCATCCAAGTTTTCCCTCAAAGGCTTGCCGCCTTCGAGCGTGAGCAGGGTCGCCAAATGATTGCTCTTGTCGCGAATCTTGCGGGCCGCCTCATGCATAAGCTCCGCTTTTTCGTGCGCCATCGTTTTGGACCAAAGGCTGAAGGCCGCGCGCGCGGCCTCCACGGCTTGGCTCACTTGAGAGCGCGTCGCGTCGGGAACCTCGTCGATGACCTCTTCGGTGGCCGGATTGACTACCTTCAAAGTTCCGGCTTTGCCGGCGACCCATTCACCGTTGATCCACATTGATTTCATGAATTATGTCCCTCCACGGCCAGGATCTTTGCCCTGTTTTTTATCATACCAATTTTGTTACAGTTTTGAGGATGCCGGCCAAATCGGGCTTTCCACTGAAGCGAGCATCACTCCTCCTGCTTCTGATGTTGACGGGTTGCGCTCTGCGGGTGCCGGTGCGCCAACTCCGGCTGCCGGACAAACTGCCCCCCGAGGAACTGGGCGCCCTCAAAGCCATCTACCTGGTGCTGCGGCTCGCCGACGCTGAAACGGCCTCCGCGGATAAGCTTGCGCGCGCCGTCGGTCTCGCCGCTGAAATCCGCCGCGCTGTGGAGGGCCCATCGAGCCGGGTGGTCGCCTATCAAATCACCGCTTCCGATGAGCCGGCCGACTATTTCATCGCGCAGAGCTCCGCGACCGGCGTGCTTTGGCTCAACCTGCCCGCGACCGAACCTGATCCGCCGCCGCAGGAGGTCGGCGACTCCACCGCGACCGCATCCGCCCGTCCGGTGGAAGCCTCGTTGAAAGCGCCCTACCACTGATATGCCGAGCCCGGCCACCGTCTCATTTTGAAAGATTCGGCGAGCGCGACCCATAAATCCACCAGCACCGCGGAAAACCAAAGAGAGCTTGCGCGCCTGCTGGCGGCGAACCTCGCCAAAGACTTGGCCGTCCATCCGATGACCCTCCACCGGGTCGTTGAAGAAGGCGCGCAGCCGGAGCTTAAAGAGGCCTAC
>JACQRQ010000018.1 GCA_016206405.1 Elusimicrobiota bacterium
CCTCTGACCATAGGCTACGACGCGGCGCTTTATCTGCCCAATCCTTCCGCCACCTTGATTTTGCACTCGGACGCCGAAGTGAACGACATCGGCGGGTTCTACGCGGATCCCTTCGGCTACGGGACTTTCAACGCCAATCCGAACAACTATGCCAACCTAGTGGGCGCCTCCACGCACGTTTTCCGGGTCAACGGCGCCGGCGCCTCTTTCGTCGCCCTGTCCATCAACGGACTTAAGTCAAACGGCGTGCGCTTCGAGATCACCGGGCTTGAGAAGCTCAGCGTCCCGCTGGCGTTGAATGGCTTTGAGTTCACCAACACAGGCGAGGGCCTGGCGGCGCTCACCTTCGGCGTCTCCGCCTCCACGAAAGTCGTTCTCAATGCGCCGTCCTTCGGCGTCGGGGTCTCCACCAACATCAACGCCTCGGCCCTGCTTGCGGCCTCGACCATCACCGTCAAGGACGCTTTGGGGTTGAAAGCCGGCAGCGGCTACGAGGTGGACCCCAAGGGCGTGGTCCAGTGGCTCCCGGAGCCCACGCCTGCTCCGCCGAATTTCAGCTATTCGGGCAACTTTTCGGCCGGGGCGGTCATCGCCTCCGACAACGGCCAGAACGAACTGGGGCACCATGTTCTTGTGGATACGGTCACATCCGGGGGGCACTACCTTTACGTTCTGTTTCATTCCACAAGCGGCTCCAATCCCGGGGACACTCCGGACATGACTGCCGTCGTCAAATACAACGCCTCCGGCGCCATGCTCTCCTCGGCAACCCTGTCTGGCAACGTGAGCGGCGACGGATTTGTCCGGGACGATTCCGGCAATATCTACGTCAGCGAGAAGAGCAGCTCGCCGGCCGGAAAACAAATTTGGATCAGCAAGTACGACGCAAATCTTGCATTCATGACTTCGGTGTCGGTTCCGACCTCGGAGGTGGGAGCCATCATCCGGATGGCGACGGATGGGACCTTTATTTATACCGCCAATGACGGCGGCAACCCAAGCGGTTCGGCCAAGCTCATCAAGTACAACTCCAGTCTCGTCGCCGTGGCGACCGCCGCTTACTCCATAGGTTCCGGCCATGTGAACGCGGACGGCATCGCCTTGGACCGCACCGCGGCCAATATCTTGATCCGTGTTTCAACCGGCTCCAGTGCCGGCGCGGAGAGGCATTTGCTTAAGTACGCCGCCAATTTCAACGGCGCGGCTCCACTCTTTGACGCCAATATCACCTCTTTGGCCGCTTTGGAGGGCGATGTCGCCTTCTCCAGCAACAGCGCATTCACTATCAGCCCCGACGTCCAAGGCGCCAGCGTCAAGATTTTGAAATTCGACGAAAGCCTCAATTATACGGGAGTCTCCGCGACCATCAACAATGCCTCCGCCTTCCTTGGGAAGACGGACACCGGCCCCGGCGGCAACCTTTATATTGCCGTTTTTTCTTCCTCAAGCGCGGGCGTGGATTATCTGGCCTTGAAATACAACAGGGACTTGGTGCTGCAGGCTTCGGCGACTTTCAACGGCAGCGCCAATGGGCAGGACCTAGGCATCGGGCTGGCCGTGGCCGACTCCACCACCGTCTATGTGACGGGCGCGTCTTTCAACGGCTCCAATTTCGACGCCCTGACGGTCAAGCTCAACCTCTCCGGTGTGAGCGACGGGGCGGGAACATTTACGGGGGACTTCAGCCAAGCGAGCGGAGCCGTCTTTGACAACGCCGGAAACGCGGCCGGTGGGATGGCTGTCGCGGTCGACGCGAGCACGAATGTATACGTGGTGGGGCGCAGCTCCAATGGTCCGAACAACTTTGACTGGCTCGTGATCAAGTACAACTCGGCGGGCGTTCTGCTCGCCTCCGCGACCTATAACAGCGGCGTCAACTCCGATGACCGGCCCCAGGATGTGCTGGCCGACGGCGCCTATGTCTGGGTCGGCGGCGGCAACCCGGCCGGCGGCTACCTTATCAAATACAACGCGGCCAATCTGTCCGTGGCGGGGACGTATTCCGCCGCGCTCACTGGGCGGTCCGTCGTCGGTTTGACCGCCGATGGCGCCGGCGGCGTGTATGCGACCTCGATCCATAACGGCAATGCGACCCTTTATGTCACCCGTTTCGATTCGGTCCTGAACAACATCGGCGAGGCTGTCGTAAGCGTCTCGGCGGACTGGAACATGCAGTTTCGCAACGTTGGTCGAGACGGCGGCGGCCGCGTGTTCGTCGCCTATGTGGATAAAGCGACAAACTTGCTGCATGTGGCCAACTACGACACCTCGCTCGGGACGCCGGCCGACATCACGATCGGATCGCGGCTCTATGGCGGCGTGACGATGGCCATGCAAGGCAATATGCGCTACGCGATGGCCAAGGCCAGCGCGACCACGTCCGTCCAATACATCTTTCAGTTGGACGCAGGGGGCAACCTCCTCACCGCGACGAGCTCGACGAGCTTCGCCGGGGCCAGCCCCGGCTTCTGGGCGGGACCGGGAACTCTTAGCATCGACCGGGACCTCGATCTGTATGCGTCCGACGGCCCGATCGTCCACTATCGTTCCGACCTCACCTTTGTTTCCAGCAGCGCCGCGCCGACGCCCGTGGGCTCCCTTGCCGCGGCCGACGCGTCCCGCGTGTTCGTGACCGGCGGGGGCAACGGGGCACAGTTCGTGACGATGAAGCTGGATTTGTCCGGCGCCAGCAACACGAAAATCTGGGCGGGGTCGGCTTTTGGCAATGCCAGCCAGGGGGCGAACTGGATCGGCGGCGCGGCGCCGCAGAGCGGCGACTATGTAGTCTTCGGCGACACTGCGGCCACCGCGGCCTGCAACTGGGACCTGGCGGTCACGCTGGGCTCGCTCACCTTCAAAGATGGCTACCGCGCCAGCGTGGATTTTTCCAGCTCGGTGGCCGTGGACGGGCCCTTCGAAATGACATCGGACCCCCAAACCGTCCTCTATTTCGTAGATAACCCTGCAAACTCCCACAGCTTGAACGGCCCCGTCACCATCAGCTCCGGGACATTCCACATCGGCGGCACCACGGTGGTCGCCGTGGGCTCCATCACCGTCAACGGCGGAACTTTGGAGATGCATGACCGGGCTCTCTTTAAGGGCTCTGAGATTGCGGTAATGGAGGGCCCGGGGCGGCTGAGACTTTTCGATAGCGGCGGGGGTGGGCCCACCCTCACGAGCACGGGAACTTCGACCGGCGCGGTCCTCAAACTCGTCGTAGACGGCGTCGTGGACATCTCCAGCGGGGTTTTCCAAAGGCTGGGCGGGAAAGGCCTTCAGATTGGAAACAAGGCCAATCTCATCACCCTATCGAGCGTGACCTTCCAGGGGCCGCTTCCGGCCGGCGCCACGGCCATCAACTTTGACACGGCCAACACCAATTTCGTTTCCACATTCACCAATATCAATTTCGCCGACACCAATGTCGCTGTCAACGTGAACGGCGCCAACCTGACCTCAGGCGCCAGAATCACGATGCGCGCAGCCTCCGGCTCCCGAGCCGGGCCCAATTACGAGAACGATTCCGCGGGCCGTGTGGATTGGTACGACACGCTTGCTACGCCAGTGACCTACTATAGCGTCGCCAATTTAGCTGTCACGGCCCGGTCGTCTTCAACCTTGCACGTGGAATGGGACGCCAACGGCAACCCCTCCGGAACGCGCTACTACGTGCATTACGCGACCGGCGATTGCAGCGGCGCCGACTTCGGCGGGGGCAGTGCGCAGGGAAGCACTCCGCAGACTACCTCGACCTCGACGATCATGACCGGCCTGCTGCCCTCGGCGCCTTACCAATTTCACATCCATGTGATCAGCCTCGAGGGGGCGGACCTGACCCTGACGGGGCAGCAGTATATTTCCGCGACGACTTTGGCCTCCGGCCAGGGCCTGGACTCGACCCCGCCCTTGTACTCTTCCTGCGGCGGCGGGGGAGGGGGCTTCGACGATGGTCCCCAGAGCTTGGCGATCGCGATTGATTCCGGAGGCAGCATCTGGGAAGTGATTTCTGATTCAAGCGTCATCCGCCTGGGGAAATTTAATTCGGAAGGGGTTTTCGTCTCCTCGGTCGCATTGCCCAACGCCGTGTCGGATGGATCTATCATGTGGAGCATCGAGTTCGACGCCTCCAACAACGCCTATGCGATCGGCATCGCCTCCTACACTCCCTCAGCAACTTTGGACGTGATCGTTTACAAGGTCGCCGGTTCGGGAAGCGCCGTCCTATCCACCGCCACCTTCAATGATCCCAGCTACAGTCTTAACGACATTCCTTTAGATTCGGCCATTGACTCCTCGGGCATCATCTGGATCACGGGATTTATCCAGACCGGGGGAGACTTCAACTCAGATTCAGGATCGGGAAATGTCACGGGAGCGATGGGTTTTTGGAAATACAACACCGCCACCGGCGAGTTGACCAACCTCGACCGCCATTTCGGCCCGTCGAACGTGGATGGGGGCTTCGGCATCGCCATCAACGCCGCCAC
>JACQRQ010000225.1 GCA_016206405.1 Elusimicrobiota bacterium
GCGGCACTCTCCGCAGAGCTTCGAGTACCCGGTAGCGCCGGTGGCGCGGCGGCACTCTCCGCAGAGCTTCGAGTACCCGGTAGCGCCAGTGGCGCGGCGGACGGAGGGCTGCTGCTCACCCTCGCCGCGGCGAACGCCCACGCAGGCCAAGGCGGAGCGTCTTCCGGTGCGAGCGGAGGCGAAGAAGTCCTGGCGGTGCGCCAAGTCCTGAAAGCTCTGGGAAGAACGGCGCAAGGCCAGCGCCCGCCTCAAAAATTTTCAGCGGAGCAATTGCGCCCTCCGCGCATCCTGCGAAAAGCCTATTTTTGCGGGGAGGGCGACGGCGGCGGCGGCGCCGCGCGCGCCGCCGGCTGCGGAAGGCGCGCAGCTTACGCCGTAAGCTCCGACCTGCTTGGCTTGACCTTGCCGGAGCCTCATCCCGCCCGGGATCGCGGCGCCAGTCCAACGACGGCCAAATTCAAACAGTTCAACACCGCCTATTTTGAGAACACTCTCAGAGTCCCGGAGCCCATCGAGGCCTCCGGCGAAGCCGTCAACGACCACAGGGAAATTCGCAAATCGATCGGCGAGCCGGGAGCGCTGGCGGAAGCCCAACGGTGCTTTAAATGCGGCACATGCACCTTGTGCGGAAACTGCCGAATTTTTTGCCCCGACCGCGCGATCTGCTACGACGACCCGTCGGGCAAATTCAAGGTGCTTTATGACTACTGCAAGGGCTGCGGCGTATGCGCTGAAGAATGTCCCCAGGCGGCCCTGCACATGCGAGACGCCGATGCCGGTTCAACGCGATGAATTGAAGTCCGCCCAACTTTTAACGGGCAATCAAGCCGCCGCCCAAGCGGCCTATCTCTGCCGGGTCCAGGCCGTTTCCGCATATCCCATCACGCCGCAGACGGCCATCATCGAAAGCCTGGCGGAAAAGATGGTCAAAGCCTCCTGGCCCCACCGCTTCATCAAGGTGGAGTCCGAGCATTCCGCGCTGGCCAGCATGATCGGGGCGGCCGCCGCCGGGGCGCGCACGTTCACCGCGACCAGTTCCCAGGGACTTCTGTTGATGCACGAACTTCTGCATTGGGCCTCCGGCTCCAGGCTGCCCATCGTCATGGTCAACGTCAACCGCGGGGTCGCGGCGCCGTGGATTCTTTGGTCCGATCAACAAGACAGCCTCTCCCAAAGAGACACCGGCTGGGTCCAGATTTACTGCGGCACCGCTCAAGAGACCCTCGACGGCTTGGTGATGAGCTACAAGCTGGCGGAGAGCGTTCAAGTGCCGGTGATGCTGGTGCTGGAGGCCTTCACACTTTCCCACACCGCCGAAGCGGTGCATGTGCCGGACCAGGCCGATGTAGACGCCTTTCTTCCCCCAAGAAAAGCGCGCTACCGCTTGGATCCGGAGCGGCCTCAAGCCTTCGGCGCGATGGTTCAGCCGGAACTCTACCAAAAGCTCCGCCAAAAGCTGGATCAAGACCTCAAGAAATGCCTGAAAACGTGGCAAGGCCTCAACAACGAATGGCAGAGCCGTTTTCATAGAAGCTTGGGCGCCGTGGAAACCTTTCATATGACTCCCGATGCCGAGGCGGCGATCCTGGTCTCCGGCGCGGTGGCTCAAACCGCGCGCTATGCGGTGCGGCGGCTCAGGGAAAAAGGCGTCCCCGTCGGGCTCGTGACCGTCCGTTTTTTCAGGCCTTTTCCGAGCGAACTTCTCCGGACGATTCTATCCGGCGTGAAAAAGGTCGCGGTCTTGGACCGGGCTTTCTCCTGGGGCCACCGCGGCATTTGGATGGAAAGCGCGCAATCCTCGCTCTACTCTCTCGCGCCGGAGAAGCGCCCCGCTTTGTTCGGCTACGTTTTGGGATTGGGGGGCGGAGACATCAACCCCGAAACCATTGAGGGGATCCTGCGCGAAACTCTCTCGAGACAGAAACCCGATCCGGAAACGGTTTGGGTCGGCGCAAACGCGTGAGGACGGCTGCAATGCATCAATTTACTCCGAAAGACGCCCTGCCCGACGGGAACAATTCCGGCGGCAGCCTCCAGCCCGGACACCTGGCCTGCGCCGGCTGCGGGCTTCCTCCGGCCCTGGATATCCTGCGGCAGGTCCTGGGACATAAGTGCGTCTTCGTCGTGCCGGCCTGCTGTTACACCATCGTCGACGGCGCCTACCCCTTTTCCGCCTCCGGCGTGCCGCTGCTGCACTGCGCCTTCGAGACGGCCGCAGCCACGGCCGCCGGCGTCAAGGCCGGCATGGAAACTTCGGGAGCGGGCGAGGCCGAAGTGGTCGCCATCGCGGGCGACGGAGGAACTTTCGACATCGGATTTCAGGCGCTGTCTTCCGCCGCAGAAAGAAACGAGAATATCCTTTATTTTTGCTACGACAACGAGGCCTACATGAACACGGGGATACAAAAATCCTCCGCCACGCCTCTTTTTGCCTGGACGACGACGACCCCTCAGGGAGACCCAAAGAACCGGCCCAAAAAGGATTTGGGCGCCATCATGGCCGCCCACCGCATCCCTTATTTCGCCTCCGCCAGCCTTTCCGACCCCGCCGATTTGTTCCAAAAACTTCAAACGGCCAAACGCATGCGGGGTTTCAGGATGATCCACTACTTGTGCCCATGCCCGACGGGCTGGAAGGCGGAGTCAAGCCAGATGGTCGCCTTGGCCAGAAAAGCGGTCGAATGCAGGCTGTTTCCCCTTTATGAGATTTTCGCGGGAGAGCGCTGGGTGGTGACGGCCAATCCCAAGCCCGTGCCGGTGGATAAATACCTCGAGATGCAAGACAGATTTCGCGCCTTGACGCGGGAACAAAAAGAGGAAATCCAGAGGGAGGCCGACGGCAACTGGCGGCGCCTCACCCGCAACGTTTTAAGCTCACGATGAAAAAACCAGATGACAGCAGCCCGGAAGCCGATGGCGGGAATGTTGCAAGTAAAGACGACGGTCTAGTCCGTGATCAATCCGGAGTAAAAGATATGAAAATCCGTCTATCCAAGCTGTCCCCCTCCGCCAAGTACGCCCTTAAAGGCATGGCCTACTTGGCGGCGCACTCTCAAGAGAACTTCTGCCTGGTGGAAGACGTGGCCCAATCCGAAAAACTTCCAAGAAATTTCTTGTCTAAAATTTTCCAGCAACTGGCGCACCGGGGTTTATTGATCTCCCGGCGCGGCCCGGGCGGCGGCTACTACTTGGCCAAGCCCGCCTATCAACTCCACCTGTTGGAAATCGTGGAGGCGGTGGAGGAACCCCGCAAAGACGACAAGCAGTGCCTTTTGGAGCTTCATACCTGCGGGCCCGAGCGGCGCTGCTGCATCCATGAATCGGTGGCCCGCGCCGAGAAGATTTTGGCGGATGCCCTTCAAACGACGACGCTGGTCGATATTCTAGTAGGAGGTTAAACATGGGGATTTTCAACAAAAGCATCAGCCGCAGGCAGTTCATCACCTATTCCGGCGCCGGCGCCGGAGTTCTGCTATCCAGCGAACCCCTTTTCGCCCTTCTCAAACCCATCGTCACGACCGATAATCCGCTCGACTACTATCCGAGCCGGGATTGGGAAAAAGTTTATCGCGACATGGTCGCCACGGACGGGGAATTCTGCTTTCTCTGCGCGCCCAATGACACGCACAACTGCCTGCTCAAAGCGCATACCAAAAACGGTGTAGCGATGTTCTTCGGCCCCAGCTACGGCTACGGCAAGGCCAAGGACATATACGGCAATCAGGCTTCCCACCGATGGGACCCGCGCTGCTGCGGCAAGGGCCTCAGCATGATACGACGGGTTTACGGGACCCACAGGGTCAAGTATCCCTCCGTCAGGAAAGGTTTCAAGGAGTGGGCGGA
>JACQRQ010000237.1 GCA_016206405.1 Elusimicrobiota bacterium
CCATTCGTACCACCAATATGGCAATTACAAAAACTGGAGTCAAGGCGGCGGGGCGCATTCTATGGAGGAAGAAATTGGAGAGGGGGTGGCCGGGAATTTGTCCGTAGCCCCCGTACCGGAGAGGGGGCCCGACGGAACGTCGGGGGAGGACCAGGGGAGGGTCCTCGACGGGGCCCGGGGGCCTAGGGCAAATCCCGGACAGGCCCCCAGTCAAATCAATTCCTTTTGTTCTTCGGTGCGCCCCGGCGACAGCACGGAGGCCCACGCGGGGGGTGGGCCTATTTTCGCGCGAGGGTTGCCCTTTGGGCCCAGGCGGCGGGGGGGTGAGCCGGGCTACAATGAAATAGATGCTAAGCGCAACATATCGCAGCCTATGAGGATTTCCGCCGCCTTCGCTTTTTATTTTGTGCTGTCGGCCGCGTCTCCCGCTTTCGCTCAACGGGCGAAGCCGCGGCAGGCCCAGCCCAGCTCCGCCGCGCCTCAGGCGCTACCGGGTACCCGAAGCGCTGCGAAGGCTGCCGCCGCCCCCGTCATCGTGCAGCCGGAGGAGGTCGACCCGGCCGTCCAACTGACGCCGGAGGATGTGCAGGCTTTTGACGAGGTTTTATTCAAGCTGCTGACGCGCCATCCCAAGCCCGTGAAGAAAAAGGAGCTGCTCTACAAAGCCCTCAACGCCCTATCGGAAGTGGACCGTTATTCGGGCTTCCACCGCGAAAAAGAGGCTGAGGAATATTTCGACGAAAGCAAGGGGGAAAGGGCCGGGCTGGGCATCGTCGTGGATAAGCCCCCGGACTCCGCCGTTCATGTACGGGCGGTCTACACCCGCTCCCAAGCCTACCTCGCCGGCCTGAGGGCCGGAGACGATATCACCGAGATAAACGGCCAAGCAGTCTCCGCCTGGACGTTTCAACAAGCCGAGAAGGCTCTCGAAGGAGAAAGAGGCACCCCCGTCGTTCTGGGCGTTCGCCGAAACGTCTCAGGCCGGAAGATCGCGCTTAAAATTTCGGTCGTCCGCGACCACTATCCCCAACCCTTTATAACCGCCCGAATGCTTGATCAGTCCGGCAGCCGCGTAGGTTACCTGCATCTGGAGGATTTCGTCAAGGACTCCTCTGCCTCGGTTGAAAGCGCCATTGAAGGTTTGCTCGCTCAAGGCATGCAAGCCCTGGTCTTTGATTTACGAAATAATCCCGGCGGCCTTCTGGAAGAAGTCGTTCCCATGGCCTGCCTCTTTCTAAAAAAAGGGAGCGTGGTCGTGCGGGTGGAAGGAAAGAACGCTCAAGGGGGCGATCATAAAATCGCCTATAATTGCGGGGGGGACGGAGCTTTTTCCGGGCTGGCTTTGGCCGTGCTGGTCAACGAAAACTCGGCCTCCGCCAGCGAAATATTCGCCGGAGCCATGCAGGACCACCGCCGGGCCCAAATTTACGGCTGGCGCACCTATGGAAAAGGGACGGTGCAAGTCTTGGAGAAAGTCAAGAGCCCCGCCTTGCCGGGGGCCCTGCGGCTCACGGTCGCCTACTTCTACACTCCCAGCCACCGGCCGGTGGATTTCACGGGCATACTCCCCGACGTGGCGGTCAATGTCGACGATGCGGCGGAGTCCGGCATCGGCGGTCAACTAAAAATGGACCTCACCAACCCCGCTCTAGACCTGCCCCTGCCCTGGACCAGAGTCCCGGACCCGGTCCTCGAAAGTGCGGCGGCGGACCTCACCGACTAGTCTGCCCTAACAAATCAAACTCAAGCGCATCACCGGTCTTAAGCCCCATCCTGGCCACAGTCCCTGAGGATAACTCAAGCACGTATCGCCCCCGCGCGCTGACTTTGGCCACTTTCTCCTCGGGAGTGTCGGCGTAGGAACGCGGCACCCCGGAAAAAATTCTCGATATTTTCTTGTCGTCGCCGATATACACGATGTCCAAATCCAGCCAAGTGTCCTTCATCCAAAACTGCCAAACCCGCGCGTCGCGGAAAGGAAAAAGCATGCCCTGCCGAGGGCCGAGCCGCTTGCGAAACATCAGCCCCTTGGCCTGCTCGGCGCCCGTCGCCGCGATTTCCGCCACCAGCGTCTCGCCTCCAGGCAGCATGATCGCCGCGGTCGCAAGCTCCACATCGTAGAGCTCGGCGGCGGGAGGCGGGGGCGC
>JACQRQ010000019.1 GCA_016206405.1 Elusimicrobiota bacterium
AACAAGCCCGGCGACGTGCTGAGCCACCCGACCGACAAAATCATCCAAAACAGCGCGACTTTTATTTTAAGCCGCCAGTTTACGGGGCGCAGCCTGCACTTGGCGCACCGCCTGGACCGCGAAACGAGCGGGGTACTGCTCTTGGCCAAGACCAAGGCGGCCGCGGCCTTCTTAAACCGCGAATTTCAGGAAAGACGGGTGCGCAAAGAGTATTGGGCCATCGTCCATGGGCGCGCCGGCTTCAGAAAGAAATCGGTCTCCCTGGCCATCGGCCCGGCCGGCCGCGACATCCGCGTGCGCCAAGCCGCGGGCTCAGATGAGAGTTTCCGCGCCGCCACGACGGAGTTCGCGCGCCTCGCGGCCAACGACGAGGCCTCGCTCCTCCGCGCCGCGCCGCGCACGGGGAGGCTGCACCAAATCCGCGTTCATCTGGCGGCGCTCGGCCACCCCATCGTGGGGGACAAGCTTTACGCCGGAGGCGGCAAGCTCTATATGAAAGCCTTCCGCCGCGAATTGCTCCCGGAGGATTTGCTGGAGGCCGGCGCGCCTCGCCAAATGCTCCACGCCCGCAAAATAGAGCTGGCGCATCCCGAAAGCGGCTTAAAAATCAGCCTGACCGCGCCCCTGCCTGAGGACTTTTTGGATTGTCTAAGAAGAAAGGGATTGCCGGAGGCAATTTAAGAAGTCGATCGGAAGCCGTGTTTTGCCTTCCAGGGCCAAATCGGAAAGAATCTCGCCCAAGACGCTCGCGAATTTAAAGCCGTGCCCGGAAAGGCCCGCCGCAAAACAGACCTGCCGATGCCTCGGATGGCGGCCCACCACAAAATTCTCATCAGGCGTCATCGTGTACAGACAGACCGAATGTTTTTTGAGTTCCAAGGACACGCCGGGAAGGCGCGCTCCCAGAAAATTCCCGATGCGCCGCCGGTCTTCGGGATCGATGTCCCGGCTCACGCGCAGAGGGTCGGCGGTTATTTGGCCCCCGGAATGCTCCGCCGCCTTGAGCCCCCACGCATCGATTTCAGGAAAGCCGTAAAAATTGCCCTGGGGAGTCTCAAACAAAAAAGCGGGAAACCCCGAAGCGGCCAGATAGCCGGGGTTGAGCGTCTTGTGCCAAAACATGGCTTTGCGGCGGACCTCGAAGGCGATGCCCAGGTCTTTGAGCAGGTCCGCGGCCCAGGCGCCCGGAGCGAGCACGAGGCGGGAGGCCGAAAAAACGCCCCGATCCGTTTCCACGCGCACTCCCGATTTTCCCGCCTCCCACCCCAGGATATTCGCCCCGGTCACAATCTCGGCTCCCAGTTGAACGGCACACCGGACATGCGCCTCAACGCAGGCTTCCACCTGCAGGTAACCCGCGCCGGGCTCGAAGACGGCCGACATCGAGGCCGGGATCCTGAAACCTGGAAAGCGGCGCTCCGCCTCGCCGGCGGATAGCGGCTCGACC
Organism: Elusimicrobiota bacterium; assembly: GCA_016206405.1. Lineage (GTDB taxonomy): Bacteria > Elusimicrobiota > Elusimicrobia > O2-12-FULL-59-9 > O2-12-FULL-59-9 > O2-12-FULL-59-9. The sequence goes on from JACQRQ010000019.1 coordinate 1,448, forward strand.
CTCAAGCCGTGCAGCTTCGCGCTTTTTAGAACGCCCGGAACGACGACCCCATCCGGAGGGCCGGCTTCCAACAGACCCGTTTCGCGGTAAAGCTCCACTCCCGAACGCCGGCTCAAATCCTGCCATAGCTCGAAGGCGCGCCTCAACAGCGGCACGTAGCCGGGATGTTCGAAGTAGGCCAAACGAAAAATGCGGGTGTCGCCGTGGGAGCTGCCGCGGTCATGTCCGGGCACAAAGCGGTCCACGCCCAGAACGCGGGCCCCTTTTTGGGCAAGATGAAAGAGGGCCGCGCTTCCGACCCCTCCAACGCCGGCCACGAGGCAATCGTAACGCTTCACGACCGTCAATAAACGAAGTGTCCCAAAAGAAAGAAAGCGAAGCCGTATAGGACCAATGAAAAATCCAGGGCCCATAGCCCCGCGTCGGAGGCGTCCAAAATGCGGACGAAAAATTTCGAGCTCGTCTGCCACATGCAATAAGCGCCGAGAGCCTTGGCCAGGGCCAGCGACATCAAGGCCGTCAGAAACCAGCCGAAGGGGGCATAGTGAAAAATCGCGGCATACCACGTGACGACCGCCAACACCGCTGTATCCAAAACCAAGGCCGCCAGGGCGGGAGGGAAAGACTCCGACAAGCACTGCCTCCGGAGCCAGGCATAGAAGCGGGTGTGGTAGACGATGGCGATCAATGCCTTGGACAAAAACAGCGCGCCAATGACATAGCTGATGATTTTAAACCACATGAATTCCTCCTCCGGACCGCGAGTCGAGGCCGTGGCCAATTTGTCCACAGACGCCGCGATCCCTCGCCGTGCCTGCGAGCGCATG
>JACQRQ010000239.1 GCA_016206405.1 Elusimicrobiota bacterium
CCGGCGACCGAAAAATCATCCTCAGCTTCGCTCCGGCCCCGGAGGAGCGTCTCGACGCCGCCGTGTTGTGCCGCGTTTTTCCGCCGGATAAATTCGCGGTAAAAATAACCCCGGTGTATCGCACCGGGGCCGCCGACAGAAGCGGAGCGACCCATCCATGGCGGCAGGCTCCAGCCTCCCTGCGGGACTTGGCCCATGAATTGAATTCTCGCGGGTTGGAGGCGTTTTTAAACCCCCTCCCGCTTCAAGTGGATCTTCAAGCGGTTTTCTGCGGACAACTCTGGTCGGCCAAACTCAAAGCCAAAGCGGCCGTGATCGCCGCCAATCGCGCGCGGGAAGCCCAAAGCTATGTCTCTTCGGGCACCCTGGCGGCGAAGGCCCTTTCGTGGCAGCGCGAAACGGCGGGCTTGCGCAGGCGGGAGTTTCCGCTGCGCTGGGAGCGCGCCGGACTCATGGTCATGGACATGCAGCGGATTTTTATGGACCCCCGAAGCCGGGCCTATTTGCCGGCGGCCCGCGCCATCGCGGCCAACGTGCGGCGTCTGGCGGAAGCTTTTAAGCGCGCGGGCCGCCCGGCGTACTTCGTCTTTCACCCCCACGAAAACCCATCTCGCGCGGAAATAGCCGCCATCCTAAGCCCCTTCGCCGAAAAGACGTTCCTCAAACGCCGCTATAACGCCTTCAGCAATGCCGCGTTGGAAAAAGCGCTGCGCCGGGACAAAATCGAGGAGCTTGTTTTTGCCGGAGTGACGACCAACCTCTGCGTCGAATCCACGCTGCGCGACGCTTTTGACAAGGGATTTCTTTGTTTTCTGGCTTTGGACGCCTCCGCCGCCCGGACGGAGGACCTGCACCTGGCATCGCTCAAAAATCTATCCTATGGTTTTTCAACCCTAAGGACCACCGACGAAATCCTAAGCTTCTTGCCGGCGGATTAAAATCCCAAGGAAATCGCGCGCCATTGAAACCCCGCGGCCGCTGCCCGAACGGCAGGGGGCGCGCTTTGGCTTTGCCCGCGGCAGCGCCGCAAAGCCGCCGGCGGTGGCCAGAGTGTTGCAGCATAAATCAAAAGAGGAACGACCGCAGATGACCGAGATTCGATTCCACGGCCGGGGAGGGCAGGGGGCGGTGATGGCATCCCTCATTTTAGCGGGCGCGGCGCACCGGCAGGGATGTTTTGTCCAATCCTTTCCCGAGTTCGGTGTCGAGAGACGGGGAGCTCCGGTCTCCGCGTTTTTGAGGCTTGATGACCAGCCGATTCTCATTCGCTGCCGGATATTAAATCCGGATCACCTGATCGTCTTGGATCCGCTTCTGCTGCATGTGCCCGCCACTCTCAAGGGGCTAAAGCCGGGCGGCTCCATCATCCTCAATCTTGGAACCGGCGCCGGCGCGAAGGCGGAGGTCCAGGAATTTCACCGGTTGATCCAATCCAACGGCTGGAAAGCCTACGGGGTCGAAGCCTCCGAGATAGCGGCCGCCTGCGGCATCGGGGGCTCCGGTTATCCTTTGGCCAACACGGCGATGGTCGGCGCTTACGCCAAGGCGACGGGCTTGGTGCATCTGGAATCGGTTGTGGAGGCGATCCGCGCCAACTTTCCGGATGACGGCGGCAAAAACATCCGCGCCGCGAAGGAGTCGTACGAAAAAACCAGGGCCTGGATCGAGGAACGCCGCTCATGAAAGACGCCGCCGATCAACCCATCATCGCCGTTTCCCAACCGGGAGCTCTTCCTAAAACGGGCATCTGGAGGTATCGGGAGCCCTATTATGAGGACCGAACCCCTCCCTGCCATGAGGCTTGTCCTCTGGGTGAAGACATCGTGACCCAAATGCGCCTCGTGGAACAACAGCGCTACAAAGAGGCGCTCGACCTGCTCATGCAGGTCAATCCGCTTCCGGCGGTAATGGGCCGGATCTGCGCGCATCCCTGTGAAACTCCATGCAACCGCAAGGCCATGGGCGGCGCGGTATCCATACGCCAAATCGAAAGATTCTTGGGCGGCTGGGCGCTGGAGAACGACTACCGTCCCAGGCTGGTTTCCCCCCACCACCCCCCCGTCGCCGTCATCGGTTCCGGGCCCGCCGGCCTCTCCTGCGCATACTATCTCCGGATGCTGGGGCATCCGGTCCGCGTTTTCGAGCAAGATAGGGAAATCGGAGGTTTTCTTAGGTACGGCATCCCGGAGTTCCGGCTTCCCAAAAGCGTTCTGAAAGGCGAATTGAAGCGGTTCTCGAAGCTGGGAATTCAATTCGAAACCGGCAGGCGTTTCGGGAAAGATCTCTCTCTGCAGGAGATCAACTCCGCGGGTTTCGCGGGCGTGGTATTCGCCTTCGGCTCCGGACAAGCCGCGGCATTGGGCATCGAGGGCGAAAATCTTCCCGGCGTCGGCGACGCCGGAGAGTGGCTTGCGGAAATTTCCGCCGGAAAGGGTCCCGCGGCACGGGGCGCGGTCGCCGTCATCGGAGAGGGCGAAACGGCCGTGGATTGCGCCAGATGCCTGATCCGCCTGGGCGCAAAGCCGCTCCTCATTTGCCGGGATTCAAAGTCCCGGATGCGCGCCGCGCCGGAGGATATTCAAGACGCCCAAGCGGAAGGCGTGGAGTTTAAATTTCTTTCGACTCCGGTCAAAATCCAAAGCGCGGCACTCTCCGCAGAGCTTCGAGTACCCGGTAGCGCCGGTGGCGCGGCGGCACTCTCCGCAGAGCTTCGAGTACCCGGTAGCGCCAGTGGCGCGGCGGACGGA
>JACQRQ010000226.1 GCA_016206405.1 Elusimicrobiota bacterium
CGACTATGTTCCTCCCCATTGCCACGTCTTCGACATTGCCCAGGGCAGGCACAGGCTTGTCGCTCTAATGGATTTTGAATCCCAGATCGTCAACATCGACGCTATTATAGATCACAAGCGCTATGATCGCTGGAGGTGCACATGACACTTCAGACCTTGGAGAAGAAGGTTGCGGGGATACGCATAGAATCTGCAACGAACCGGGTTTATGAGTTCCTAGTTGAGAAATTCCCGCCGAGGGAAATCAAGAACGCCTCGGAGCATCGCGCGTACCGCAATCTGGTCGGGACATTGATGCGCGAGCTCAGCCACCGGATCGACAAGCGCTCTGCGGCAGGGATTCGCCAGTACATCGGCATCCTAGCGCCCTTGATAGCGAAATTCGAGGAAACTCGCTGGCCGCGAAGTCGAACCTCCGGACAGGAGGTGCTGGAATTCCTGATCGAACAGAACGAATTGACACAGTCCGATCTGGAAGATGAGATCGGGACGCAGCCTTATGTTTCCGATATCTTGAGAGGGAAGAAGGAGCTTACCTCCGAGCAAATCGCGAAACTCTCCAAGAGATTCGGCGTCTCTCCGGCCGTATTTTTCCCGTCGTGATCAAGCTTAGAGAGAATCGGCGGCTACCAAAGGTGAAGAGAGCGAGGCGGCTGCCGAGGTTCAAGAGCGACAAGGAGGCCGCGGATTTCTGGGACAGCCACTCGATCGTTCCGTACTGGCATCTCCTGAAGCCGGTCAATATGACATTTCGCAAACCCCTGAGGCACTTCGTGCACCTCGCCGACGGCAGGCGCGTTCCGCTGGGCGAGTTCGAACGAATGCGACAAGGCGGCGCTAAGTTCGAGCGGCCAACTGCGGGGGCACGCGGGACGAAAAGGGTAACTCGGCGAAAAGCGCAATGAAAACAGCCCTTCCGTGTTTACGAAAGGGCTGTTTGTTCGCGTCTGAAGCTGGCTCCTCGGGCTGGACTCGAACCAGCAACCCTTCGGTTACAAGTGCCCTCAACTTTCATTGAGGCTTGGACTATCTCATCACCCGCGTGGGGTGTCGGGGGCTTCCTCCGCTCGATCAGCGGAGTACGAGCTTGCGCTCTAGTCTCTGCACCTTCCCTTGGCTGACGCCAAGGGCTTGGCTCAGGATTCCCCTGCCGCTTCCGGTGTAGGGTTCCCTGAATTCACCCGATTTTTCAACCGCCGTCACCGGCGGAAGCTGCGTTTCCACAGCCGAATGCTCTACCATTGAGCTACCGAGGAATTTAACGGTATCAATGCAGGGCTATTTTAGCAAGTTGCTTATTGTCGCGCAAACACGCGGCATTCCGGAGCCTCGCGGCGCGGGACAAAAATGTATAATTGGGGAAATTTTTACGGAGGAGAAATATTATGTTTGAATCGCAGCCGGCGGGCGTTTGGGTTCTTTTGGCGAGCCTTCCCCTTTTCGCGGCCTGCCGGGCGCACCTCCACGAAAAGCCGCCGGCCCCGGAGGCGCAAACCCGGATCGAGATTCGGCATGAGCCCTTCGTGGATATCTTGAGCCTGAGCCCCAACGTGCTGGTGGACATCAAATACGCCGGCCCCGATAATTTCACGGGGAAAGCGCTTTACGCCGATAATGTATGCCGGCTGCGGGAGTCCACCGCCAAAAAGCTCGCCGCGGCGCAAACCGCTCTGGAGGCGAGGGGGATCGGGCTCAAAGCCTGGGACTGCTACCGCCCGCTCTCCGTGCAGAAGCTGCTCTGGGAATTAAAGCCGGACGAGCGCTACGTCGCCAATCCCGCGAAGGGCTCCCGCCACAACCGCGGCGCGGCCGTGGATGTCACGCTGGTGGATTTCTACACCAAACAGGAACTCGCCATGCCGACGCCCTACGACGATTTTTCTGAGAAGGCGCACCGCGGCGACGCGAGCGCCTCCCCCCTCGCCGCCGCTAACCGCAATTTTCTGGAGAAGGTGATGACCGAAAACGGCTTCGTCGGCCTCGACACGGAATGGTGGCATTTCGACGACGCCGATTGGATGGCCCATCCCATCGAGTGAGCCGCTCTTTAAGGCCGGCTTTTTAGATGCTTCGCGGCGAAGGCTCGGAGGGAATGGGCGATACGCTCGCCGTCAACGTAAAAGACGTCGTTGTGCCCGCCTTTAAGCAGCGCTAGAGCCTTCGGCTCCCTGGCCGCCTCAAACAAGCGCCGTCCCATCTCCACCGGAACGATGTCGTCTTCCTCGCTGTGCATGACCAACACCGGCAGTTTGATTCCGGGAAGCTTCGACAAAGAATCATAACGGTAGCGCACCAGCCATTTCGCCGGCAAAATGGGGTAGTACACCCGGGCCATGTCGACCACCGAAGTGAAAGCGCCCATCAGCGCCAAGCCCCCCGCCGGGACCGAAGCCGCCAATTGCACTGCCACGGCCGCTCCCAAGGATTCTCCAAAGAGCAGTATGCTTTCCGGGGCGACGCCTTTGGCCTCCGTGAGATAGGCGTAGGCGGCCGCGGCGTCGGCGTAAGTCCCCTTCTCGGTGGGGCTGCCGCCGCTTTGGCCGTAGCCGCGGTAATCGTATATCAGGACGTCGAAGCCCGCTTCGCTCATCAAGGCGAGCTCGTCTACGCGGTGGCCGATATTGCCCGCGTTGCCGTGGTTGTGCAAGATGACTCCCAAGCGCGGCCTCTGCCGCGCGGCCCCCTGCGCAGCCCCAGGGACAGAGCCCTGGGACCCAGAAGCCCCAGAGGGGCGTAGGGAGCTACGGGGACCCGGTTGCGCCGGAGGCGCGGCGGCGCGGACGTACCAACCGTGGAGCGCGACGCCGTCTTTGGAGGAAAAGCGCGCCTCCTCGAAATCCAGGTTCAGAAATTTCGGCGACGTCAGAATTTGGCGGTCGGGATGGTACAGATTGGCGGCTTCAAAGCGCCGGAAGAAGACAAAAAAAATGGCGATGAGGATGAGAGGCCAATAAATCATGCGGGAGACTGCGGGACGCATGCGGAAGCTCAGGGTTGCCCCGTCAAAATTTCCTGAAGCGCCCGCGCATCCACGGGCAGCAACGGCTTTCCGAAGCGAAAACTCCTGTCTTTATCCAGCAGCACGGCTTTCACCCCGCGCACAAAGCCTTCGCGGCGGATCATCCGGGCGGCGACCTCGAA
>JACQRQ010000233.1 GCA_016206405.1 Elusimicrobiota bacterium
GGCGCCGCCGCAGGACGGCGCCGCCAAATTTCATATAGAAACGCCGGGAAAACCAAGAGCAGCGTATGGTGGTTGCCCAAGCCGAGGCCCAGCCACAGCCCCAGGGCGGCGGCGCCGGCCGGGCTCCATAGCCGGCCGGAAAAAGCGGCCAAAATAAGCAGGCCCAGGACGGCCGAGAGCAAATGCAGGGAAAAAACCTCGGCCACCAAGCTGTGATAAAAAAACACCGGCGCCGCCGCTAGAAAAAGGCAGGACGCCGCCGCGCCGCAACGGCGCATCCCCATGGCCAGGCACGCCAACCAAAGCAGGGACAAGGACGCCGCCGCGAGCAAAAGCGAAAGCAGATTGCAGCGGTAGGCCCAGTTGCCCAGGGGAAATAAAGTTCCGGCGGTTTTGCCCAGAAGGGCGTAGAGGGGATAGGCGGGGGGATGAGCGATGCTCAAGGTCGCCGCCGCGGTGGCGAACTCCCCGGAATCGCCGGTATTGACCGCCGGCGACATGCAGCGCAATCCCGCCGCGAAGAAAACAAAAAAAATCCCCCACGCCACCCGGCGATCGGTCATCTGCGCTACAGTCCCATGCGGATTCGCCAAAACCACTCCAACAGCAGGCACGCCAAAGCCGCCCACAGCACATAGGAGGAGCCCCAAACCGCCTTTTGCACCGTGATCTCCTTGGCGAGCTTGGGTTTTGGAAATTGCTTGGCAAGATCTGCGTAGGACGCCTCGCTCAAATCCCGGTAAGCGCCGCCGGTCCTCTCGGCAATCTCTTTAAGTAGCGCCCGCTGCAGGGGTTTTCCCGTCGTAAATTCTTGTCCCAGCCGGATTTCCCGGGAGGAGCGTCCCCAGAGTTTTCCGCGGTGATACACATCGGCTTGCGCCTTGTAGCCGCCCGGCGGCAAATCCGGATGCGGCTCGATGCGGTATTTGCCCGGCTGGACCTGCCGCGGCGCGAACGTCCGGGAGTAGCCCTGCGCGCCGCTGAGGCGGATTTCGACCCGGGCGGAAGGATCATCGAGAGGATTGAAAGTTTCATCCAAAACCTGAACGGAAAGGTCCGGCTGCAGATTCACCTTCTCGAGATCGAGGCTGCCCGAGAGATACTCCACGGCCCGGTCCCAAAACTGATTATAGAACGAGCCCGCGCCGATGACGCTGCCTTCTCCCAACTTCCAACGCCAAGTGGACTGAGTGCCGGCCACCAGCACGCGCCCCTTTTCAATCTCGCGGGCGACCACCACCGGCTCCGCTTCACCGCCGGCGTCCCGCACCGCCAGCACGACGCCGTCGGGCCTCGGCGCGCCGAAACGGTTGGAGCCGTAGAGGGGGGGCAGCCCGGCCCAGAGCCCCTCCAGAACGGACCTTTCGCCGCCCCATTGGAGCATCGGATGCTGCAGGGCTCTGGGCTTGAGGGCGAAAGAGCCGGGCCGGTAAAGATCGCTCCCCTCCGGCAGCTTGACCGGCAGGATGTCCTCAAAGGCGGTGTGCAGGTAAGCTCCATCCGAGAAAATGTCCTCCCCGCCGATGACCAAAAGCCCTCCGCCTTTGCGGATAAAGCGCTCCACGTTTCCCAAATACGCCTTCGGCAGCCCGAAGCGGGAATACGAGAAATTTTGCAAAATAAACACGTCGAACTGAAAAAGATCGTTGACGAAAATCTCCTGCGCCGGAAAAGGGATGAGCGCCAGCTCGCGGTCGGAGACGGAGACGGAGTCCTCCGGGTCCCGCAGGATGACGAAGGACACCAGCTCGAAGCTCGGATGCGACTTGATGAAATGCCGAAGATAGGAATACTCGGCGTTCACCCGGCCGCACAAATAAAGAATGCGCAGCTTGTCCCGGACGACGTCCACCGTCGCCGTGCGGCGCTGCGAGCCCATCTCCAGGCGGTAGCTTTGCTTGCCCAGGCTCGAGGGGATGAAGGCGAAAGTCGTCAGGCCCACGGCGAAATCAGCGTCCACGGCAATCTCCTTTTGGGCTACGATTTGATCGCCGTGAAAAACGGCCGCTTTCACCCGCTGCGATTTCACCCCGTTGGCCTCCCAGGCCGCGGTCAACGTCACCGGCATATGCAGAAAAGCGAGGTCGGGCCCCTTCCATTCCTTCACCGAAAAGCCCTTGGACCTCTCCTCGGCGCTCACGCCGAAGACCTGGACCGGCGCCTCCACTTGAGAGAGGGCATGCGACAAATCCGCCGAGGCGTCGCCGGCGCCGTCGGTGAAGACCCACACGGCGCTCCATTGGCCGCCGCCTTCCCGGTAAACGTCATCGAGGGACTTGGCGAGGTTCAAGCGGGATTTCTGCGCCTCTTGGATCTTCAAACGCTCCCACGTCGTCTTGAGCGCCTGCTCCGAGACGGCGAACCAGGTCACGTCCAGCTTTTCCTCCAACTCCCCGCGATGCTCCTCCAGCCAGCGCCGCGCCTGCGCCAGGCGCGTCTTCCCGGCCAACGCGTCGACGGTGCCCATGTTGCTGGAAACGTCCACCAGCACCGCGAGGCGGGGCTTGCTCACGCTGCCTTCGAGCATCAGCAGCGAAGGCTTCAGAAGGAAAAACAGAATGGCGGCGACCGCCAGCGAGCGCAGCAGCAAAATTCTGCGGGGATAACGAGCCGAACGCCAGAAGTAGGCTGCCAGCAGCGCCAAAAAGCAGCCCGCCAGCCAAAAATCGCTCCAACCCGCGTCCAGAATCAATTGAATCTGCTTCATCAGGGAATTTGGGAGGCTTGGCGCAGCTTCTGCAATAGAAACGGCTGGTGCACCGCGTCGAGCTTGTAGCTGCCCGTCAGGGCGTACATGACGACGTTGACCAGCAATTGATGCGCGAAGCGGCGCTGCTCTTCTCCTCCGGGGACGCAATGGTGCATGAAGTTGCCCAGGGCGTCTTTGGCCCATGTGCCTAAGATGTCGTTGCGGGAATAAATCACGCAGGTCCGGCCCCCGAAGTCCGCCCCCTCGATATGCGGCCGGATGACGCGACGCCCGCCGATGGAATGGATGAGGTAATAAGCCCTGAACACCGCGTGCGTGGAGGGCAGAACTTCCACGGAAGCCTCGGGAAGCACATAGCGCAGTTGGGAACGGACCCACGGGTCGAAGGAGCTCAGGGCCTGTCCCGAAGCGTCTTCGATGAAAAGAAATCCTCCCGACGTCAAATAATTGCGCAGCAGCCCTATCTCCTTGGGCGTGAGAGGCGGCAGGCGATCTTTGCCGCTCAAATACAGAAACGGGGTCTCAAACAACTTCGGGTCCTCCAAGCCCAGAGCCCGGACTTCGTCGGCCGGAATCAGGCTGGTGGTTTTCTCCATGTCGCTTAAGGCCTCGCGCGCCGCCTGAGGATAGGGGTTCCACTCTTTGTCGTGCTTCCATTGGCCCCACACGAAACGGTCTCCGGGGCCGGATTCCTGCGCCCGCAGGGAAGCGCAAAAGGCGCATGCGGCCAAGGCCAGCGCAGCAAAAAATGACAATCGCCGGGTCATGATTTTTTATAAGTCAAAGCCATCTCGGCCAAAAACAGAAACAAAACCAGGCCGACGCAGGCGTTTCGCAGCGGCCTGCCGTAAAGAAACGCTTTCCAGTCCTCGGCCAGCATATGCAGCCGCAAAGACGGCCACGGCAAAGGGTCCTGCCGCTCCAGGCGGCTCTCGCCGCCGGCCGGATTTAAGTTGACGGCGAAAGCGGAGGTCTCATCATCCACCCGGAGGCGGTAGAGCCCCAGCTCGTCGGTCTGGAAGAATTGGATTTGGCCGCCTTCCGGCACGACGGCGTAGCGCTTGCCCGACGGCGACTCAACCTCCGCGCGCTTGGGAGAGCGGGCCCCCGGAGCCCATGGCCGGATGAACGCTTCGCCGTAAAAAATCGATTCGCTTTTTTCCTCGGGGTTGAAATTGGACAAATGGCTCAAGCCGCCCAGAAGCCAAGCGGTGAACACCGGCTTCATGGGCAAATTGGTCCAAGACGGGTCCAGAGCGGAGGTCCACAAAATCACCTTCCCCGCCCCGTACGGCCGCGACGCCAGGAGCGCCTCGTCTTGCGACTTGAGCCAGACGGCCGTTCCCTCCACGGGCTCCAAATGATAAAACTGCCTCACCTCGACGTTTTGCAGCTCGAAGCCGTCCCAAGCGAGCCGGCCGCGCAGGCCGCCGGGCATCTGCTCGGCCAGGACGAGGCCCGAAAGCTTGGAGCGCCTTGGAATAGCGGACAAAATTCCCGGCAGCACGTCCTCCCAAAGCCTCATGTCTTTTTCCCGGACGTCGCCGGGCAGAAAATAGAGCCACAGCCCTCCGCCCTGATGCACGAAATTTTTAATCCGCGCCGCCGTTTCCGCGCTCATGTCGCGCCAGCCGGAAAGCAGCAGCGCCTCATAGCGCTTGAGGTCCACCTCGTCCAATCGCCGAGGGTCCACAAAATCGGCTTGAAACAAAGCCAGCGTGTCCGTGCCGAAGGCCCGCTTTAAAAAAAAGTTGTTGCCGGCGCAGAGCACCCGCGGCGCCGACTGCAATTTGTAGGCGAAATAGCGCGCGTCGTCAAGCTTGAGGGCGTCTTTTTGAAGTTCGACCTTGCCGGCGAGCAGCCGGCCGCGCTCGCCGCCCGGCCGGTCCCCGGTCCCGGCGCCCCCCGGCGCTTCCGGCAGGCGGTAGCTCGCTTCGTTCCTGGCGGCCGCCTTGATGGGGGCCCTTTCGCGGGCCAGCAGCCGGCCGTTGAGCCACCATTTAATTTCCGCGTAGGGCTCGACCGCGCCTGAGGTTCTGAGCTCGGCCAAGAGCGTGTTTTTGGCGCCCCCGCCGTCCGCGGCGGCGAGCCGAACCTCGCCGACATAAACGTTTTTGGGGGAATCCTCCCAGGCCAGCCCCGCCAGCTTGACTTTCGGGTCAAACGCGGCGAGCGCCTCGCCCAATTTGCCCTCCGGCAGGTTGCGGAAGGCGTGCGCGGCGTTGTCGGAGAGCACGGCGATCGCCTTGTTGGAGGCGCGGGATTTCGACAGCGCCGAGTAGGCGGCCTCCAAGGCGGGCGCCAGGTCGGTCGGCCTCAGGTTCACGGCCGCCTTTTCGACAAAGGCCTTGAGGTCCTCCCGGCGGGAGGTGAAATCACCGGAGGCGGACTCCAGGCGGTCGGAAAAGGTCATGACCAGGGAGCGGTCGCCGTCGCCGAGCTGCTTTAAAATCTCCAGCGCGCTCCTCTGCGCCCAAAGGAATTTCGCTTTGCCCTGGTAGACGTAGCCCATCGAGTAGGAAGCGTCGAGCAGAATCACCACGTCCACGCCGCCCTCATCGGCCGCGGCGCCCTTGGACGGCGCCTGCGCCCAATGCAGGACCGGCCGCGAAAATCCAAGTATCAGGAACAAGAGCAGGAGGCAGCGCACCAAGAGCGTGAGCCACTGCATCAAGCGCGAGCGCGGCATCACCCTGCGGTAGACCTCGCGCAGGAAAGTGAGGTCGCTGAAGGGAAGCTTTCTGGCGCGGCTTAAAAACAGCAGATGGATGAGGAACGGCGCCAGGGCCAGAGGCGCGGCCCAGAGAAAAGCGGGGCTCAAAAAGGACACGGGGGTCATTGTTTTCCCAGAGCCTTTTTGAGGGCGCTCTCCCAAGGCTGGTCGGTGTAAACGGTCGCGTAGCCGATTTCCGAGGCGTGGAAGGAGGCGGTGTAATATTTGATCAGTTCGGCGAATTCCCTGCGGTAGGCCTCCTTGAGCAGATGCGCGTCGCAGCGCAGCGCCTCGCCGCCCTCCAGCGGGTCGAACAGAACCGGTCCCTCGAAATCAAAGTCCCTCTCGACCGGATCCAAGACGTGGAAGACGAGCACCTCGTGCTTGTGGGCTTTGAGAGCGCGGATGACGGACTGTATTTTTTCCGCCGGGCCCATCAGATCGGAAAAAACGACGGCCAGGGAGCGGCGGTGCAGAAGCTGAGCGTAATAGGCCAACCCGCCCTCCATATCCGTCTTGCCTTGAGGGACGACGCCCGCCAGCGCCTGGTCCAAGCGCTCCAGTTGCGCCATCTGGTTGTCCGGCGCCAGAAAGAGTTTGGGAGCGTCGCTGAAAACGCCCAGGCCCACGGCGTCGGTCTGGCGCAGAATCAAGTAGGCCATGCCCATCGCCAGACGGCAGGCGTACTCGAATTTGGCGGGCCGCGCCGCGCGCGGGCTTTTATAGGCCATGGAGCCGGAAGCGTCCAGGAGGAAATAGCTGCGGAGGTTTTTTTCCTCGCGGTACAAGCGGACGAAAAACCTCTCCTTGCGGGCGTAGACCTTCCAGTCGATATATTTGATTTCGTCTCCGGGGACGTATTCGCGGTGCTCCATGAATTCCTGGCTGGAGCCTTTGTAGGCGCTGCGGTGCATGCCGGAATAGGCGCCCTCGGCCAGTCCGCGGACGGGAACGAAGCGCAGGTTCTTTATCTTGCCGAGGCTTTCGGGGTCTAGGTAGCGCATGGCTGGGAGCGGACGGCGCGGCCGGATGGGGGGACCGCCCGGGCAGGCGCCGTTTACACCGCCGCTTGAAGTTTTTCTATGACTTGGTCGGTCTTTATCCCTTCGGCTTCGGCCTGAAAATTGAGCAGTATGCGGTGGCGCAGGACGGGCTTGGACACCGCCAGGACGTCGTCCTGGCTGACGGCGTAGCGCCCGGACAGGATGGCGCGCGCCTTGCCGGCTAGAATGAGAGACTGGCTGGCGCGGGGGCCGGCGCCCCAGGAAACCCATTTCTGAATAAAATCCGGGGCATGATTGCTTTTGGCGCGCGTGGACCGGACCAGCTCCACGGCGGTATGCACCACCGAGTCCGCCACGGGAACGCGGCGCACGATTTGCTGGAGCTCGATGACATCCTCGGCGTTTAAGACCTGCTTAAGCCCCACGTCGAGGCCGCCGGTGGTGCTGACCACGATTTTCTTTTCTTCATCCAAGCTCGGATAGTCCAGGTTGATTTGGAGCAGGAAGCGGTCCAACTGAGCCTCGGGCAGGGGGTAGGTGCCTTCCTGCTCGATGGGGTTTTGCGTCGCCAGAACGAAAAACGGAAGCGGCAGGGGATGGGTCACTCCGGCCACGGAAACCTGGTATTCCTGCATCGCCTGCAACAGCGCCGACTGGGTCTTGGGGGGGGTGCGGTTGATCTCGTCGGCCAAGAGAATGTTGCTGAAGACCGGCCCTTGGATGAAGCGGAAAATTCTCTCGTGCGTGCGCGGGTCCTCTTGAAGGATCTCCGAGCCAGTGATGTCGGAAGGCATCAAATCCGGAGTGAACTGGATGCGCTTGAACTGCAGGTCTAAAATCCGGGACAAACTTGAGACCATGAGGGTCTTGGCCAGGCCCGGAACGCCCAGCAGAAGCCCGTGGCCGCGGCTGAAAAGGGTGATGAGAATTTCCTCGATCACCTGCTCCTGGCCCACGATGATCTTCTGCATCTGCTCCAGAATCAGAGCCCTGGAGCTGCGCAGTTTTTCGACCAACTCCAAATCCCGCGATTCCTGAGTCGCCTTGGACATGTTTTTCTCCCAAAGCAAGGATAGCTAAAAGAAATTTAATATGCAAGGCGGAGCAAAACGCCTTTAAGACCCTCGACCGCCTGGGCCATCCGGGCATAATCGAGCTTCTCGGGGGTGTCCGCCGCGGTGTGATAAAAAGCATAGCGGTTGAAGGCGGTGTCGGTGACCATCAGGGCGTGGTAGCCGGCGCGCCAGAAGGACTCGTGGTCGGACCAGCCCACGCCGGGTATGAACTCGAAAGCCGCGATGCTCTGGACCGGCAGGGGGGAGGAGGCCTCAAAAGCCTTCACGGACTCGGCCACCAGCGCCCGGGAAGCGAAATTGCCCACGAAGGCGATGAAATTGCCGGTGGAAGGATAAAACCAGCGCAGAAGAGGGGGATATTTTTGGGACTTGGGAGCGTCCGAAAAGCAGCCCAGCATCTCCAGGGAAAGCATGGCGGCGACGTTCTCGCCTTTTTCCTTGACGGAGCGGACATACCAACGGCTGCCCATGGCGCCGGTCCGGTAGTAAGGCGGCTCCTCGTTGACGAAGGCGATGAAGCGAACCGTCTTCTTGGGCCGGAGGTCTTTTAAGGCCGCCGAGAGCTCCAACAGGACCGCCGCGCCGCTGGCGTTGTCGTCGGCGCCGGGGGAGCCGGCAACCGAATCGTAATGCGCCCCGATCACAACGATCTCCTGGGGTTTTTCGGTCCCGCGCGCCTCCGCGATGAGATTTTCGTAGCCTCGCCCGTTGAGGATATAGCTCTGGGGGCTCACGCCGTAGCCGTTGCGCTTAAACGCGGCGGCGACATAATCCCGCGCGGCCAAAAGCCCCTCATAATGCCCCTCGTTGCGCTCGCCGATTTCCCCGGCAAGCTTCTCCACATGCGCGCGCAGCTTCCCCGGCAGCCCATCCTGAGCCTGCACCATCCCTCCAGCCCACAAAACCATCATCCCGAATGCGCCGAACATTGAGCCCCAGTCTAGCAAATCCAGGCGGCGCCGGCTGCCGTCAGTCTTATCCAATGCAAGATGAGCCTCAAATAATGCCTGATTCCAATACAAATGAGCCCCAAATGAGGCAACGGTTTGGAAA
>JACQRQ010000234.1 GCA_016206405.1 Elusimicrobiota bacterium
AGAAATTTTCTTACAGGGTGCGGCCGAGGGCGGCGGCTACTTTTCTGAGCTCGCCGACCATCTGCGCGAATTGGGCCGGTAAAATGGCTTGGTGGCCGTCGGAAAGGGCCTCGGTGGGGCTGCGGTGAACCTCGACGATGAGGCCGTCGGCCCCCGCCGCGACGGCGGCGCACGCCATCGCCGGGATGAGCTCCCGGACCCCGACGCCGTGGGAGGGGTCCACGAAGACGGGCAAAAATGGAAAGGGGTCAAGTCTTGACTTGACACAACTTGCTGTCGCCCCCTCTTCGAGGATGAATTCTACCATTTCCTTTAATTTATGGTCTTCGATTATCTTGATTTCCAGGCGTTGGCACGGGGCAATTGGGGTCAGGTCTTGCAATACGACTTGTAAGGGGGTCAGGCTTGCGATTCGCGCAGTTCGGAATTCCTGGGATACCATATTTAATTCACTTGGGCGGCTTTGGGGTTTGGGCTTGGGAGCAATTTTTCCCTGGGGAGCGGCCTATTTAGAATTACATCCGGGTTGGGGACGAAATTGGGTCCTTCCAGCGGCATCCCGGCGCGGTCTTGGGAATGCATCGTTTTGGTCTTTTCGTCGGCGGACTTAACGCGCAAAAGGTCCCGCCGGTGATCCTCGGGGCGGAAGAAGCTCTGTCGGCGGCGGTGTCCGCTTTGAGGGATGCGGGGGACGACGACTGGCGCCGGACGTTCCATGCCGTATTTTAACATTTCGCCGCGTCAATTCACGAATGAAGCAGGGCGTCTTCGGATTTGCGTAATTATTGGAACTTGACAAAATGACATATATATGTCAAACTATCCCTATGAAGAAGACGATGATTTACCTGCCGGACGATCTGCACAAGAACCTCAAGCGGCTGGCCGTCGAGCGCGACACCAGCATGGCGGAATTAATGCGGGACGCGGCATTGGCCGTTGTCGAAGAAGGGCGGGAGGACTTGGAGGATGCCAGAAAGGCTCTGCAGGAGTTCCGCCGCGATCCCTCATCGGCCGTTCCGCTCGCCGAATACCACCGCCGGCGAAAACGGTAGTGGCCTGTCAAGTTCTCCTTGCTCGGCCTGCCCAAAAGCAACTTGGCGGCATCCCGCATGATGACTACCGCCGGATCTACGACAAACTCAGGAACCTAGCCGACACCCCGCGTCCATACGGTTGCGCAAAGCTTGGCGACGATCTCTACAGAATTCGATGCGGCGCGTATCGGATCATCTACTCCATCCTGGACGAAGAAAAAACTGTCTTGATTGTGAAAGTCGCGCGCCGCTCCGAGAAGACCTACCGAAACTTGGCCTAACGGCATTTAAATCCGGGACAATATACTTCACTTGGGCGCTTTAGGTCTTAGGCGCGGGTTTTTCCTAGGTGCGACATTGAGAATTCCAGCTTGAACACGAAACCGCCTATACTGCTCCCCTCAATCATTGCCTTTAGCCGGCGGGCGGGGCAAGGTGTAGATGAACTCGTGACTGATGGAGCCCTTGAAAAAATCGGCGTTTGGGCGATGGGCGCTGCGTTGGAAGCCTAGGCGCTCGAGCAGACGAATGGAGGCGAGATTGCGGGTGTCGACTTCCGCGACAATTTGGTCCGCTTGATAGTCCGCGAAGAGGGCCTGTATCACGCGCCCACAGGCCTCCGCGGCGTAGCCGTGTCCCCAAAAGGCTGTCCCGATTTCGTATGCGATCAGCGCCGAGGCATCCTGGCGAATGGTGGCTTGGACCCGGCCGAGGCATTTCTTTTCGGACTTCGAGCGAACGACCCAATTCAGCCAGATTTCATCGCCGCGCGGAGAGACCCGGGTTTCGAGGCGCTGAAGCCGGGCCGCGAGAACGGCCAGCGTCTGGGGCGGGTCTTGCGGGATGAACTCGTAAAGGCGCGGATCGGAGAGAATCGCGAACAGTTCGGCGGCGTGAGATTCGCGCTGCGGCTCAAGCCGCAGCCGGTCGGTTTCGAACACGCTCTCGTGATTCGTCGCTTTCATGTTTCCTGATTTTAAAGCGATTATTGCCGGTCGTTGTTCCTATTCCTCTGTCGCTTCGGAGGCGTTGCCGCGCTTCAAATCACGTAAGATGACCCCGAAAATGGACTTGTCATCTTGTGGGGTTCGCCAGTGTCGACCGCACAAGAGCGAGTTGTGCCCCGAGAACGGCTCGCGGACGAGTTTAGAAGAGGAACATCGCGCGAATGTTTCCGCCGTCCCACGGACGGGCCATTTCATCGAGGTCGAAGGCGCCGTAGAGGCCGATTCGGCCTGCGGGGCCGAACAGGAAGTCGATGCCGGCTCCGAGCTTCGCTTCGATGATCCGTCTAATCTTCCCCGGCGCCGCTCCTCCGGGGTAGCGGGTTCGGTTCTCGCCGGCCGAGAGGAATCCCGCGAGCTCGGTCACCGCCCAGGGCCTCAAGGTCCGCCGCCAGCGCGCATACGGCTGCGCCTCCCAGCGCCGGTAGGCTATCCCGGCCGCCGGCTGCCACGGGTCATCGGCGCGCGCGGCGCGCAACAAGAACGCCGCGCCCGCTTCGATGCGGTCACGCTCTCCCCAGGAACCCTCAACGGCGACCGCCGCGCGGTGGACATGCCGCAGAGAATCGAGCGAGGCCGCGCTTGGGTCGGGGGTGAACCGGTCCCCCTTGCGCTGGAACTCATAAGAATATTCGAGGCGCCGGCTCGCCCCTCCCGGGTGTTCCCAGCGCCACTCAGCCGCCGCGCGGGTGCGGCGGTAGGAGAACGAGCGGTTTTCGGCAGGAACCTCGCGGCGCAGAGGATGGTCCAGCTCTACGGCGGCCCGGCAGGCGTGCTTCCCCGCCGTCAGCGCGAGCGAGAATTCGTTGGTCAGCGGCTTGCGGGAATAGCGCTGCGTCGTGCTGCCGCGCGCGTTGAAGTTGAAGTCCACGAAATTCTGACGGAGTTCGGCCCGGAACCCGCGGTTCTCGAACGCAAGGCCGAAGCCGATGTCGGCATCTTCCTTGCGCGACGTGGGTTCCCCGAACACTGCTGCCGAGAGTCCCCCAAAGATCCGGCTCTCGAACTCGACTCGATGCTGGAGATACCGCCGCTCCTTGTCTTCTTGCTGCTCCAGCCGGAACCCGAACGCAAGCCAATCGGTCAGCCGGCGGCGGAAACGGAGGTCCTGCTGGAGCAGGAGGTCGCAGCAATCTAGGCTCGCGCCGTTGATCCGGTAGGCGGGGGCGTCCGTTGAGCGCCAGACGTCCTGCCACTCAAAGGGATAAGCGAAGCCTTGAAGGTCGGAAAAATACTCGGAATCAAACGACGGTTCGTGGTCGATCCGATCCATCTCGGACTTCACGAAGACCGCGTGGGCCGGTGGCTGCAGAAAGGCCCCAGCGAATAGAGCCAATAGAAAGGCCGGACGCGGCATGGCGCTCCAGAAATTTTCTTACAGGGTGCGGCCGAGGGCGGCGGCTACTTTTCTGAGCTCGCCGACCATCTGCGCGAATTGGGCCGGTAAAATGGCTTGGTGGCCGTCGGAAAGGGCCTCGGTGGGGCTGCGGTGAACCTCGACGATGA
>JACQRQ010000243.1 GCA_016206405.1 Elusimicrobiota bacterium
CAGTATCCCTGGTCGGTGCGGCTGAAGGCGGTCTTGCCGTTATGGATGCCGTGGATCGAGAAACGCTGGGTGCTGGACCGGCACGAGGAGAAGCTCTTGCTGGCCATGAGCCCTGCGACCAACGACCGCCGGCTGGCGTCCTACAAACGCGAACGCAGCCGGAAAATCTACGGGAAGACCAAGCCAGGGCGGTGGCTGCGGCAGACGATCCCGATTCAGACCGAATCCTGGGAAGTGCCGGAGCCTGGGTGGCTGGAGATTGACACGGTGAGCCATTCTGGAGCCTCTGCCGAAGGGCTGTTTGCCTACACCGTCAATGCGACGGACCTATTCTCGGGCTGGGTAGAATGCCGGGCGATTTTGGGCAAGGGTTCCGCCGAAGTTGTTGCGGCCCTCCAGGAAATGCGCCAGGCGGCGCCCTTCGAGCTCAAGGGGCTCGACAGCGACAATGGTGAGGAATTCATCAACTGGCATCTCAATAGTTACTGTCGCGACAAGGGCATTCAGCGCTTTCGCAGCCGACCTTACAAGAAAGACGACCAGGCCCACATTGAGCAGAAAAATTGGACCCATGTTCGGAAGCTGGTCGGTTGGGACCGCTACGATACGCAGATGTCGGTGGACGCTCTCAACGACCTTTACCGCAATGAGTGGAGGCTGTTTTGCAATCTCTATCTGCCTTCGGTTAAATTGGCCCGAAAGATACGGGTGGGTTCCCGGATTAAGCGGGTCTATGAGGAAGCGAAAACGCCTCTGGACCGGCTGCTTGGATTAGGCAAGGGAAATCTTGTGAAACTTGAAGCATTGCGGCGTCTTCGAGAGAAGACCGATCCTTTCGAGCTTTCCGCGATCATTGATAAGAAACTGGCAAGGATTTGGTCTCTGGCATCCAAGGCAAGCCTTCGGTTGGTGGAGAAACCGCACGTACGCAAGCGTCCCTACTGGGAGCCACGATCTGGAGACTACCAACTGTCGCCAGCACTGTTTCTACCTTATCGCAACATCCAGATGAGCCGGATCCGCAGCCAGTGGGCCAAGGGAAGAATGCTGGGCACGAATTGATGGATAAAAATAACACAAACAGTCAACGCAACGGCTTATCCTTCGGTGATCTTTTTAAATGAGTTGACACGGCGATGGCCTCGCCCAAGAAGCCGCCCTTGGCAAAAACGTTGCAAAGGTTTTAGTTTATGCCGAACCCATTCGCCCATCTCTCAGGGAGACTCCGCTTTAATGCCGCGGCTCGAAAATCTTAGGGCCATCAACAAGAAGCAAGTCAGCCCCTGTTATTTCCGGAAGTTGAAAACCGGGTTTCTGCTGACCAACGATCTGGGGCGGCATTGCCTCTTGAGTCCTTTGGAAGTCCAGCGCTACCTGCGCGGCAAGGTCGCAAAAAACACCGTCCTGTACGCGCGCCTGCAAACCGGCGGATTTCTCAAGACAGGGCTCAATTTCGGACGCTGCGTAGAGGAATGGAAAAAAAAGCACGCCTATTTTTGGTTTCGCGGGCCGGGGCTTCACCGCATCGCCGTCACGGCGCGCGGCGGCGATATGAGCCTGGAGACGGCCGCAAAAGTGGTGGATAGGATTTTTCAGGCTCCCAACCCCTCCGTGTCGGTCGAATTTCTGGGCGGCGAGCCTCTCGGCAACTGGCCGGCGGTCCGTTTCATCATCGAGAAATCCCTGGAAAGAGCCGAAAAATGCGGCAAACGGCTCCGCTTTATCCTCGCCTCCGACCTCAATTGGATGGATGAGAAAAAACTGCAATATCTGCTGGGCGCCGGAGTCCGGCTCCGCATTCCTTTGGATGGCCCTCAGGACCTGCATGACCGCAACCGGGCGTTGCTGGGAGGATGCGGCTTCGAACACGTGGAGCGCTGGTGGACGGAAATTCTGCGGCACACTTCCATCCCGAGCGCCCGCCCCAACGGCTGGGCCCAAATTACCCGATTCTCCCTGGGCCGGCCAGAAGAAATCATCGACACCTACGTCAAATTGGGCGCGCGCAGCATTGAGCTGCGCCCCCTGAGCCCCATCGGCTTGACGCCGCAAACCTGGGACGCCGCGGGCGTGACCCCGCAGGAGGTTGTGGATTTCTACCGGAGGGCTTTGGATCATATTCTTCTTTTAAATTCGCGGAAGCAAGGCCTTCATTTATCGGAGAAGACGGCGAAAATGTTTTTGATCAAAATTCTACGGCAAGAATGTTCCGACCCGCCGGACGTGCGCTCGCCTTGCGGCGCGGGCGTCGGGCAAATAGCCTATGACTGGGACGGCTCTATTTTCACCTGCGACGAGGGCCGAAGGCTGGGCTGCATGGGAGACGAGGCCTTTAAAATCGGCGCCGTGGACACCGGTAGCTACGCGGAAACGGTGGGACATCCCACCGTCCGCGCCATGGCGATGGCCTCCACTCTCGAAAACCAGCCTCAATGCTCGCTTTGCGCCTACAAGCCGTTTTGCGGGGTGTGTCCGGTTTACAATTACGCGGGTCAGTCGGATCTATTCGGCAATATGCCTTCCAACCCGCGTTGCCGCATTCACATGGGAATACTCGACGCCTTGTTTGAAAAATTCACAAACAAACGATTTAAAGTGGTCTTTGACGCCTGGGTCGCCCAAAACAAGGGGGAACCTCTCTATTAAGGAAGGGAACCCCATGCAGCGCGTAGAAAGCACAAAAAAGAATCTCCTCAATAATTCGCGCCTTTCGGCCTCCGGAAATCTCGGAGCAGCCTATTTCCGGAAAATTAGATCCCAGTATTTGCTCACCAACGATTTGGGACACCATTGCCTTCTGCGCCCCAAGGAACTCCAGCGCTATCTCAGCGGCCAAGTGGAGGAAGGAGGCCTTCTCCATAAACGGCTGAAGAAAAGCGGTTTTTTCAATTCCGCCGCCGACGATTCTGCCGGACAATGGCAAAAGAAACATGCTTATCTCTGGCAGCGCGGGCCGGGGCTTCACATCGTGGTAGTCACGCTACGCTGCAACCACAAATGCCTCTATTGCCAGGCAAGCCCCGCGAACATGCGAGACCGCTCCACCGACATGACTTTGGAAACGGCCGCAAAGGTGGTCGAGCGCATTTTCGCAACGCCCAATCCGACCATATCAATCGAATTTCAGGGCGGCGAGCCGCTGGCCAACTGGCCGGCCGTGCGCTTTATCATCGAGCGGGCGCTGGAACTCAATCATCAATTTAGAAAACGCCTGCAAATCGGGCTGGTATCCAATCTGAGCTTGATGGACCCGGAAAAACTGGAGTTCCTGCTGGAAAAGAGGGTGAGCTTCTGCACCTCTTTAGACGGCCCGGAGGATTTGCACAACCGCAACCGCGTTTACACCGGGGGATCCAGTTATTCGGAGGCGGCGCGCTGGTGGCGTGTGATCATGCGAAAAACAGCGAGGCGAAAGTACAGAATCGACGGCCTGACGACGGTCACCCGCTTTTCCTTGAGCCGCGCCCGAGATATCGTCAATACCTATAAGGCATTGGGCGCGCGGGGGGTTTACCTGCGCCCGCTAAGCCCTTTGGGCTTGGCCCGCAATACATGGGGCGCGATCGGTTATTCCCCGAATGAGTTTGCGGAATTTTACCGATCCGCTCTGGACTACATCTTGGAGTTGAATCTCAATAAATCCGGAGGCATCTTTGTGGAGCAAACGGCGAAGATGTTTCTAACCAAAATCCTCCTTCGCGAGGACCCTAATCAATTGGACGTGCGCTCGCCCTGCGGCGCGGGCATAGGACAAATGGCTTACAATTTCGATGGAGCCGTATTCACCTGTGATGAGGGGAGAATGCTCAGCCGCATGGGGGATGATTCCTTCAGGATCGGCTCGGTCGCGGCCGGCAGTTACGCGGAAGCGGTCGGGCATCCCGCCGTCAAGGCCATGGCGGTCGCCTCCTGCCTGGACAATCAGCCGCAGTGCTCGCTGTGCGCTTACAAGCCTTATTGCGGCGTCTGCCCCATCTACAACTACGTCGTGCAAGCCGATATTTTTGGAAACATGCCTTCCAATGCGCGCTGCCGCACCTACATGGGAATATTGGATTATCTTTTTGAGAAGCTGCAGCGGAAGCGCTGCCGGCAGGTTTTTCAGCGCTGGGTGACGCAAGACAAGCGGGGCCGCCCCTACAAGCAAGGCTAGTGCTGCGACCGGATAATAGTGCATGTTTTGGAGGCCCTAGCCTGCGACGATTTCAAGGCGCAACGAGCGAGCAGAGCGGTGGCTCTGTGAGCGAGGCGCAACGTAGAAATCGGCCGGGATCGGGCCTCCCCTCTCCAAGGAGTTTCGCTGATCATGGCAGCGAAACTTATCATGGAAGGGGCCGGGCGCTTTTAACCCCCGGGCGTCGTTGCTCGTCGCTTGCATACAACTAGTATGCGCGCTCCTCGCGTCTTGCCGGAGGCTAAAACCGACCGGCCAATACGCGCAATATTATCCGGTCGCAGCACTGGTGTTCTAGAACATGGACCGCGTTGATCTTAAGCTGGGATTTGCCTGCAACAATAGATGCCATTTCTGCGTCCAAGGCGACAAAAGACTCAGGTTCCCGGCGCGCAGCATGGCGCAGATCGCCGCCAATCTTTCGGAAGGCCTGCAACGGGGATGCCGTGATTTGGTCTTGACCGGAGGCGAACCGACGGTTCACAAGACTTTGCTCGGAACCATCCGGCTGGCAAAAAAGCTGGGCTACCGCGTCATCCAGGTGCAGTCCAACGGCCGCATGTTCTTCTATGAAAAATTTTGCGGGGAATTGATCGCGGCGGGAGCGACCGAGTTTTCGCCCTCCATCCACGGCTCCACGCCTAAGATTCACGACGCCCTCACTCAGGCGCCGGGGAGCTTCGCGCAAACGCTCGGAGGAATTCAAACCCTCAAAGCCATGCGGCAAACCGTGATCGTGAACACGGTCATCACCGAGTCGAACTTCAAGGACCTTCCCAATTTGGCCCGCCTCCTGGTTTCCTCAGGGGTTGACCAATTCCAATTCGCCTTCGTGCACATCTTGGGCAGCGCGGCCAAAAACCGGGCTTGGCTGGTTCCGCGAATGCGCCAAATCATGCCCTATGTCCACGCGGGTCTGGACATCGGACTGAAAGCCGGGGTACGCTGCATGACCGAAGCCATTCCCTATTGCATGATGCCGGGCTATGAGGACTGCGTGGCCGAGCGAATCATTCCCGAGACGACCGTCTATGACGCTGAGCAGACGACCGAAAGCTACACCGCTTACCGGATTGGGCGGGGAAAGTCGAAGGGACCCCGCTGTCGTCAATGCCGCTATGAACCGTCCTGCGAAGGACCGTGGAGGGAATATCCGCAGATGTACGGCTGGAGCGAGTTTAAACCCGTTTTGAAATGAAAATCCTCGAACGCAAAGATTGGCCCTCCGGAGCGGCCCTATATCTCGCCCGTCTGCGCCCCGATCCGGAGAGTCTTGTCGAGTTCGGGCAGGCGCCGGGGGCGGGAACGGAGGGACGCCCAAAATGGATTCTGCACGTCGCCGCGCAGTTCGGTTGTCCCGTGGGCTGCCGCATGTGCGACGCCGGCGCTTTGGGATACGGGGGCAACCTGACGGCCGAAGAAATCGTGGAGCAAATCCGGCGCATGGCCGCCGACAATAAGGGACTCGATATCGCTGGCCAGCCGAATGTGGAGATTCGCCTGGAACGCATGGGAGAGCCGTCGTTAAACCCGCAGGTATTGCGCGCTTTGAAACTATTGGCCGAGGAATTTCCACGTCCCGGAATCCTGCCCTGGCTGTCGACCGTCGCGCCTAAAAGTCCGGCCGTCGCGCCCTTTTTTAAGGAGCTCATCGGCGTCAAGAACGAATTTTTTTCGGGCGGCCGGTTTCAGCTTCAATTTTCCCTACACTCCACGGATGAAAAAAAGCGGACCGAGATCGTTCCCATCAAAAAATGGAGCCTGGATGAAATCGCGCGCTACGGCGAGCGCTTCTTCTCTCCCGGCGACCGAAAAATCATCCTCAGCTTCGCTCCGGCCCCGGAGGAGCGTCTCGACGCCGCCGTGTTGTGCCG
>JACQRQ010000244.1 GCA_016206405.1 Elusimicrobiota bacterium
CACAGGCAGCCGCAGGACGCCGGCCGCCGCGGAAATGAGCGAGAGGGGGACGATGGGCAAGGCGCGCAGGGTGAAGATCATCAACTCCACTTTCCCGAGCAGGCGCGCTTCCATCCTCAATATGTCCTGCCAGTCGAAGCCCAGAAAAGGGGCAAGCCGGTCGATCAAGGGTTTCCCGCCCCAATACGCGATGCCGTAGGCGAAAAAGGCCCCCACCGTCGAGGCGACGGCGCCGGGAAGCACGATTCTCGCCAGTATCGGCGACAGGGCCCCGCTCCAGGACAATCCCGGTTCAATCAGCAGGGCTCCCGCCCCCATGATAATGAGGGGCGAAGGGATGGGGACGATGATGGATTCGATGATGACCCCGATGAACACGGCCGCCGCGCCGTGCGTCTGGAGCAAACTCATGATCCATTGCGTCGTGGCGCCGATCATCATCGCGCCCGGCCGCGGTCCGAGGCGCTTTGGGCCCGAGCCCGGCGGCAAACTCCTGCAATGACGGATTTCAATGGCATGGCCACATTCTAATAAACGCGGCGGCCGATGTATAGAGCGCTCTACCCATTGCGCGCTGGATCACTGTCCATATGCCAGTCCGTTGGGGCGAGGGGGACGCCGCGATTTTCGGCTAATTAATTTTGTAGATGCGAAAGGCTTTTGTGGATGTTTGCGCCAAAAGGCTTGCGTGTTTTGAAACAAAATCCTCCATCGCGGAGCAGAATGCGGGATACTCGGGGCATTTCTTCGCCAGATAATGATTCCATTTGGGAACGTTCAAGAAAATATGGGTGTAGCCCAGAGAAACCAGGTTTTGCCTCAACAATTCCCCGTCCTTGATTTCTTTGCCGATATCGAAGAGGAGTTGCTCGTCATGTTGAGAGCTGGCCGTGAATCTTCTCGGGATGCCGAAAATCCTATTTTCGCCCACGACCGCGATCTTGGCGTTTTCCGGCAGCGTTTTATCCATGAAGTCGTCACATTGATACAGCTCTTGAATATCCCCAAAATTGTAGCCTGTCTCGGTGGCGGCGTTTAACGCCAGCATTTTCATCGCGACGAGCGCGTTATTTAGGTACAGCATTTTCGCCGGCTTCCACATGAGTCCCAGGATCAGCATGAACACCAGCAAAATTTGGGCATTTTTTCGGTCCTTGAAGCAAAAGCATAATGCGGCGCCGACAAGCGCGCAGGCTAACGCCAGATATCCGATTTGATATCTCAAAACAAGGGTGAACAAGCTGAAGAAAGGCCAACCCGATGCGGTGAGAATCGCCAGCAAACGAATAAATTGGTTTCTAATGAATGGTACAAAACAGAAAAAAATGAGGAATACCGCCAAGGGTCCGAGCGTATTTCCGAAATCGGTGATGCCGGCCGTGGCGATGACCCACTTGAAAAATAAGACATACCCGCGAATGCCCCAGGATATCCCGGAGTCCGGATAAGGCCCCTCGTGCCAGGGGCGCACGAGTTGAGTCGCAAAAAGCTTGTTCAAATAGGGATAGACCGGGTTGCCCGTGGCCAGAGCGCTTTTTATCATCCATGGCGAGAATGCGATCAACGCGCCGAGCGCGAAAAGGGAGAGTTTCTTGGCGACTTCGGACGCCGAAGCGTCCCTGCGGAACACAAATATCGACGACAAAAGGATCATGTGAAAGAAAGAAATCAAGCCGCTGTATTTGGTCCCCGCCGCGCATCCGATCAATAAGCCGGACAGGAGCATGAGTTTCCGGCTATCGGCGATATTTTTTGAGCACCAGGACTGAGTCCATAACAGGGAAGCCGTCAGCGTATAAAAGGCGTAGGCATTGTCGCCTTTCGAAATGCTGGCTTGCCAAAATGTCGCGGGCCAAAAGGTGAAAAGGGCGGCCGCGATCAGGGCGAATCTCCTGCCGCAAAATTCTCGAACGAAGCCGTAGATGGTTGAGATCATGCAAATCCAGAAAAACCAGCTGATCAATTTGGTGATCGGCTCCAACTTAAGCGCCAGAGGCCAAAGGAACAGCATTTCCGCGTTTTGCGTAAAATAGCTATAGATATTATAGGGGTTGGTCGCGATTTTCCCGTCTAAAAGATATTGCCAGGGCAAGCCGAGCTGATAAACCAAGCTATCCAGGAAGAACTCTTTAAATATGGACGGCGCGGCCCAACTGCCGATCCAAAAGATCAACAAGCACGAAAGGAAGATATCCAGGAGCGAAGCCTCACGCAAAAACTCCGCCGCTCGGCCTTTGAAGCGGAGCCGCATAAGCTCATAGCCGAAAAATGTCAAACCGGCGACGGATAACAAGTACGCCGCCGTTGAGTTGATAAATCCCAGGCTGCCTAGGATGAGCCAAATTAAAGAAGCTAAAAATGTCCCCGGAGCGAAGATGACGGGAACATAAATATAAGCGTTGCCGAACAAGATGGATTTGTAATCGGCGCAGATGACTCGCAGAATGAATTTGCCGGCGCCGTAGGCAAAGCCAAGGATGCTGAAAAATCCGAGTAGAGACCGGATCGCGAGCCAATAGTCGCCCTTAAAATGAAAGAAGTCTTCCATGGCTTTTCTTGACAGGTCTCCGACATTCCCAATATGCGCGGCGGGCCAGGACTCAGCTCGAAATCCCCACAAAAATAAGTAAAAAACGGCGGCAAACGCGCCGAAGAGCGTTATCGACGCCCATGTGTTTAATGCGTTTGAATCCGATGAGGGGATGGACCTCATATCCTCATGGGAGTCGACGGCAATTTTCTGATCACTTTTCATATTAGGGCGCATCCCATGCCATCCGGGAAGTTTCGGCCAAAATACTAAATAGCCTTCAATTCCTTCCCGCCTTGTCTAGAAATTCCCGGATTCTCTTTGCGTTGGCGCCCGCGTCGCCCTTGCCGTCGCGGGACTTGGAGCGCATGTGGACCGAGCTCCCGGAGGGCTCGGCGCGAACCTCCAATACCACGTCGTCCTTGAACCGGAAAAGAAAGGTCTCAGCCACGGCCTCCAGGCGTTCGGCGCCCGCATCCTCCGAGATTATGGTCCAGCGCGGCATACCCCGGGCCGCTCTACGCACCTCCTCGAACGTCTCGGCCGGGGACGAAGCCGACTCCAACGGGGCCAAATCCGGGTAGGCTTTTTTCTGGATTTCCGTCAAGGCGGGCCGGTAGCACATTTCCCGGCGCGCGTTTTCCGCAAGCGCCGCGAGCCGGTCGAAGCGCGGCGGAGCCTCGGGCGTGGTGGTGATGTCGTTGATGGGGGGATACTTCCGGGCTCGGACAAAGAGGACCGCAAACACGAGTGCCACGCCCAAGCCGGGCAGCGCCCGCAACAACGCCGGGCCGGCCGGGCGCTTGGAAAAGGCGCACCAGAGGACGGCGATGAGGGCGGCCGCGACGCTCGCGAGGCCGGACAAGCCGCCCAGCAGCATGAGGATAAATCCCTGCATCGGCGCCGCCAGCCGCATGTGGGCCAGAAAAACTCCCGCAATCGACACCCCCGCTCCCGAGACCCCGCTCGCAATAATAAAAAGGTTCATAAATTTTGCGGCCGCTGCCCTGTAACGCCGTGTTGAAGGCCCTCCCTTTCGACGCCTGCGTCGCCACAATTTAGCCCCGTTCGGCTCTCTTCTGCGGTTTCGCCGGCGAGTCTCCGAATGACTGACGGGTATTCGGGTTTCGGCTGGGGCGCTGGAAGTAGGCGTTGGCGCCTCAAGCGGTCGGGGCCGGCTTGCCAGACGGCAGCCGGATGGCGGCGAGCGCCTCGATGAGCCGCGAGGCCCAAAGGTAGATGTTCTGCTCCTTGATCTGGCGGCGCATGTTCTCCATGCGCCGCGCCTGCTCCTGCGGCTCCATCTCGAGGGCGAAGCGGATCGCGTCGGCAGTGCGCCCGGCGTCGTAGGGGTTGATGATCAAAGCGTCGCGCAACTCGCGCGCCGCGCCGGTGAAGCGGCTTAAGATGAGAACTCCTCTCGCGTCGTCACGGGCGGCGACGAACTCCTTGGCGACCAGGTTCATACCATCGGCCAGTGAGGTGACCATGCACAGGTCGGCCGCCCGGTAGAAAGGGGCGATCTCCGCGTGGCTGTGGTGCCGGCCAAGAAAAACGATGGGCTTGTAGTCCTTGGACTTAAACTTCCAATTGATGCGGTCCGCCTCCGCGATGACCTCGGTCATGTGGTCCTGGTAGCGCTTAATGTGTGTGCGGCTTGGGGCGCCCAACTCGACGAAGGTGAAGCGTCCCTGATATCGCGGGTATTTTTCCAGGAACATTTCGATGCCACGGAAGCGCTCCGAAATCCCCTTGGTGTAGTCGATGCGGTCCACGCCCACTCCCATGAACTCGGCCTTAACCCCGAGTTCTTTGAGCAGCGCCTCCTTGCCCGGGGGATCCGCCGCCGCGCGCGCGCTTTCCGGGAAGGGGATGCTGATCGGAAAGGGTTTGACCAGGGTGGAGCGGCCCGCCCGCTGCACGGCGAAGCGCTCCCAGTCGGTGCGGGACTCGAGCGTGCTGTCCACGGTCTCCATGAAATTATTGCAGTGGAACTGGATATGAAAACCGATGAGGTCCGCGCCGAGCATCCCTTCCAAGAGATCCCTCTGCCATGGGCAGATGCCGAAGGCCTCGGGGTTGGGCCAGGGAATGTGCCAGAAGATCGCTACCCGCGCGTCGGGCCGGCGATCTTTGATCATCTTGGGCAGCAGGGCGACATGGTAGTCCTGAACAAGCACGCAGGGCTCGCGGGCGTCGGCGAGTTCCTCCAGCAGGGAGTCGGCGAATTTCCGGTTGGCGGCTTGGTAATGCCGCCAGTCCTCTTCCCTGAAGATGGGACGGGTGTGGGCGATATGGCACAAAGGCCACAAGCCCTCGTTGGAAAACCCGTAATAATAGCC